>JAHEBE010000329.1 GCA_024642365.1 Algoriphagus sp. | reverse complement strand
ACAGGCTCATCGACCCTCTGGCAACCTGGAAAGACCAAGGTGCCAATTCCTGCCAAATAAGCTATTCTTATTTGGAACTATAAATTCTTTGCAAGATGCACCTTGGATTTACACTTTACCTGCTTCCTTTTAGAATCGTAATTGATTTTAAAAATCCTTTTGGATTCAGTCAATGGAATTCGACCTAAGGATGATTCGTACACTTTTACTCTAAATTTTAACTCATAACCTTATAAAACCATGTCAACAAACTATCGTTTCGAAACCCTTCAGCTTCACGCAGGACAAGAGCCAGACCCAACTACTAATTCTCGGGCAGTTCCAATTTACCAAACCACCTCTTTTGTGTTCAATTCAGCGGAACATGGTGCAAATCTCTTTGGATTAAAGGAATTTGGAAATATCTATACCAGGATCATGAATCCTACGACTGATGTATTTGAAAAGCGGATTGCTGCGCTAGAAGGAGGAGTAGCTGCTGTTGCGACAGCTTCAGGCCAAGCGGCTCAATTTTTAGCTTTGAATAACATTTTGGAGGCGGGAGATAATTTAATCTCAACAACCTATTTGTATGGAGGAACTTATAATCAGTTTAAAGTTGCTTTCAAGCGAATAGGAATCGAAGCGCGCTTTGCAAAAGGTCATTCCCCGGAAGCATTTGAGGCTTTGATTGATGATCGGACCAAGGCTATTTACATTGAGACAATTGGAAATCCTGAGTTTAATATTCCGGATTTTGAAGCCATTGCAGCTGTAGCAAAGAAGCATGACATTCCCTTAGTGGTCGATAATACCTTTGGCGCTGGTGGTTATTTATTTAAGCCATTGGCCCATGGAGCAAATATTGTAACTAGTTCTGCGACCAAATGGATTGGTGGTCATGGTACTTCCATTGGTGGAATAATCGTAGATGGAGGTAATTTCAATTGGGGAAATGGAAAATTTAAGCAGTTCTCAGAGCCTTCTGAAGGATATCATGGGCTTAATTTCTGGGAAGTATTTGGAGAAAACAACCCATTAGGTTTACCAAACATTGCGTTTGCGATTCGTGCTCGTGTAGAAGGTCTTCGTGATTTTGGACCTGCATTAAGTCCATTTAACTCATTTTTGCTCCTACAAGGAATTGAAACCCTTTCGTTAAGAGTTCAGCGAACTGTCGAAAATGCTCTGAGTTTGGCAAAGTGGCTAGAAGCGCATCCGAAGGTTCAAAAAGTGAATTATCCTGGACTGGAATCTTCTCCTTACCACACATTAGCCAAGAAATATTTGAAAAATGGGTTTGGCGGGGTGCTCAGTTTTGAAGTTAAAGGCGATAAAGCAGCGACCTCTAATTTGATCAATAACCTCCAATTAATTTCTCACTTGGCAAATGTAGGAGATGCAAAAACATTGATTATTCAACCATCTGCAACTACACATCAGCAGCTATCTGATGCTGAGCAGGCTGCTTCAGGAGTAACTCCAAACATGCTTCGACTTTCTTGCGGAATAGAGCATATTGAAGATATCAAAGCAGATCTTAGCCAAGCTTTAGAAAAATTGTAATTCCAGTAATGAATCCCATTCTCGTACACGAGTCTATTTCTATGAACAAATCTTTGTTTCATTCCAAAGAACCCTTGCCGCTTGAATCCGGGGAGTCCCTCCCCGAGTTCAAGTTGGCTTATACAACTTATGGCCAATTAAATTCCGACCAGTCCAATGTAATTTGGGTAATCCATGCATTAACAGGCGATTCTAATGCGGCAGATTGGTGGAATGGGTTGATTGGTGAAGGTAAATTCTTCGATCCTTCCTCCTATTTCATTATTTGCGCAAACTTGATTGGATCTTGTTATGGCTCTACAAATCCACTATCAGTTAATCCAATTTCAAATACTCCTTATTTCTACAGCTTCCCAGCCTTGACTACTCGAGACCAAGCGGAGGCACTAGAAAAGCTAAGAAACCACTTGGGGCTGGACCAAATTCATACCTTAATCGGTGGTTCTTTGGGAGGGCAAGTAGGATTGGAATGGGCAATAAAGCTCGGTAAAAAGCTAAATCATGCTGTGATTTTAGCATCCACTGCAAAGTCAACTCCTTGGGTGATTGGATTTAATGAAACGCAGCGAATGGCGATCGAATCAGATTGTACTTGGGGAGAAAAAGATGAAAATGCCGGAAGAAATGGATTGGCCACAGCCCGAGCAATCGCCATGCTTAGCTATCGACATCCAATAGATCTTACTAAAAAGCAAAGTGAATCAGATTCAAAACTAGATCATTTTAGAGCATCGAGTTATTTACGGTATCAGGGCGAAAAGCTTACCAAGCGATTCAATGCGCTTTCCTATTGGAATTTAAGCAAGACAATGGATAGCCATGATCTGAGTAGATCTCGTACAAGTTTGGAAAGTGCACTGGCTGAAATCTCTGCCAAACTTCTAACTGTCGGAGTTAATTCTGATCTACTTTTTTTGTCAAGTGAGTCAAAATTTATCTCCGCTAATGCAAAAAATGGGATTTATCGGGAGATCACCTCTACAGCCGGACATGATGCATTTCTAATCGAGTTTGAGCAATTATCCGAAATACTTCGCTCCTTTTATGGAGACAATTAATCTAGTATAAAGAATGGATCAATTGATTTTGGTCCATTCAACTGTTTTTCCAACCCAAGAAAATCCTAAGTAACCCTTAACCTCTAGGATTTCTTTATTTTTTAATTTCAGTTCGCAGGAATAAGTTTTTCCTGATTCTGGGTCGTAGATTTTACCACCTTCCCAAGCGCCGCTTTTAAAAGAAAGTCCATCGAGAATGGTCAAACCCATGATTGGTCTTTTTTGAAGATTAGGGTCTGAGTTTTTGGAATCTAGTATGGTTTTTGGATCTCTTCCTTTTGGATCGACCCAAATGATTTTCCCCATATACTTTGACCCGCTTTTGAGGATTTCAATTTTGGCAGATTTTTCTGTATTGTACCAAGTCCCTAGAATTGCTCCTTCTGTTTGAGCCAAAAGGTGCTGTGATCCCATGAATAAGAACAAAATAAATAATGGAGCAAACTGTCTGGTTTTCATAAAAATTAGGTTTTCTACCCTCTCTAATCTTTTAAATTTGAATTTGTTTTCTAAAAATAGAAAATCCTATAAAATTAATGATTTCAACAATTCGTTTCGATTCCCACCAACTTGATTTGTTGCCTGAAAAAGCAATTTGGTCGCCTGATTTGAATTCAATTTTTACCGCCGACCTGCATTTTGGAAAAGCTGCTCACTTTAGAAAGTCAGGGATTCCCATTCCCGAACCTATTCATCACCAAGATCTGGAATTGATTTTTAATCTCGTGGAAAAATATAATCCCGCTGATTTTTATTTTCTCGGTGACTTATTTCATTCAGACTGGAATGAGCAGTGGGACCACTTAAACTCATTTCTGTTGCAATTTCAACAAACTCGGTTTCATTTAGTAAAAGGAAATCATGATGTGCTCTCTCCTATTGCCTATGAGAAATCATCTTTTCAAATTCACCGGGAGCC
>JAHEBE010000328.1 GCA_024642365.1 Algoriphagus sp. | reverse complement strand
CTGGGTACCATAGTCGTATCGATGAGCGGTTGGGTTTAGCCCATCCATCTTTGGAGGATTTGTAGTAATATCCCATGACTTTTCCGAATATCCTCCCACTTGAATCGCCTGAAGTGAATCAAGTTTTTCTTCCTTTACATACAAAAAACCAGTTCCCACTGGTCCAAGCATCCATTTATGAAAACATCCCGCATAAAAATCACAACCCAACTCCGAAATTGAAAGGTCAAATGTACCTGCACCGTGTGCACCGTCGATTGCCGTAAAAATCCCCTTTGATCTCGCCAATTCTGAAATTTCTGGAATGGGGAATACCAATCCACTGGTACAGGTGACATGAGGAACAGCAATTACTTTGGTTTTGGGATTAATCAACTGTTTGATAGCAGCTAGGTTTTTATCCGCAGAATCTTGAGGCTCAAAAGTCCGAATAACAATCCCATCAATTCTCGCTCGATTCAACCATGGAAGGCCATTTCCCACATGCTCATGGGTAGTGAGAATCACTTCATCGCCACGCTTCAATGGAAGTCCCCAAACCATGATATTAATGCCCTCAGTGGTATTATGAGTTAGACTTAATTCCTCAGATTTTACACCAAGAAATTCAGCAAGGTAAATTCGCTCACCGTCAAAATGCCCATATTCTCCAGTTTGATTTATCTCTTCCAAACAAGAGTTCATGGCTTTACTGACTTGAAACGGCGCCGGACCAAAAGTCCCATTGTTGAAATAAACCCGATCTCGGGTCAGTGGAAATGAATTTCTTATAGAATCCCAGAATTCTGGATCCGGGAGCTGATGATCAATTTTTGTGAATGAATAAGAAGGATTTGAATTCCCCAACAGAATACCTGGAGCTAAAAAACTTGCACTTAGTTTTTGTAAAAATTTTCTACGATCAGACATTATCAAAACTTAGGGTCAGCATTGGATTATCGTGAGAGATTAAAAAATCACTCTTTTAAATTACAATTAGTCCAAGGATTTTTGCTTGCAATCCGATGAAATATTTAGATTATATTCATTTCATGCTTCCTAAAAAGATCCGCTAGATGAAAATCAACACCTTTTTTTCATTCCTTTTTATGATCTGGTTCAATGTTTCGATTTCATTTGGACAGACAGTTAATGAAAGCTTGCCAAATGTCGTCTTACTATTGGGAGATGATCACGGTTGGGATGAAACAGGATACAATGGTCATCCTTTTTTAAAAACACCTGTTTTGGATGAAATGGCAAGGACTGGCGTGCAAATGAATCGATTTTATTCCGCTTCACCAGTTTGCTCGCCAACGAGAGGAAGTATTCTCACGGGAAGACACCCAAATCGCTATGGTACTTTTACCCCGGGATTTTCTATTCGACCGGAAGAAATTTCCATCGCACAGTTGATGCAAGCGAAAGGTTATGCCACGGCACATTTTGGGAAATGGCATTTAGGCCCCGTGAAGTCAGATTCGCCTACCAATCCAGGAGCGATGGGTTTTGATGAATGGCTTTCACACGATAATTTTTTTGAATTAAATCCTTACCTCTCACGAAATGGTGGAGATCCCATCCAGTTTTCCGGAGAGAGTTCTGAGATTTTGGTAGCTGAGGCAATCAAGTTTATTGAGAAAGCAAAAGCTGCCGGAAAGCCTTTCTTTGTAGTGATCTGGTATGGGTCTCCCCACGAACCTTACAGTGGACTTCCTGCAGATTTAGCCTTGTATTCAGCCCTTCCAGAATCATTTGGAAACAAACAGGTAAGGCTCACTTCCAATGAAACTGGACTTCAAGTAAGCAGACTTCAGCGTGATGTTTTGCAAGAACGGTTCGCAGAGATTACTGCAATGGATCGAAGCATTGGTGACTTGCGTGATTACCTTCAACAGAACAAGTTAAAGTCCAACACGCTGTTTTGGTATTTTGGGGATAATGGAACTCCGCCCGAAGCAAATGCGACGGTTCCTTTTCGAGAGGACAAAGGAAGTATTTACGAGGGAGGCATACGGGTTCCCAGTGTTTTGGAATGGCCAAGCAAAATCGCTCCGCTCCAAACGAATGTGCTCATGAACTCGGAAGACATATTCCCCACTTTGGCGGCCATAATCGATGAAAAACTACCCCAAAGACCCATTGATGGGATTAACCTGATCCCTTATTTAGGTGGAGAAAAAACAGATCGGGAAAGTCCTTTGTACTTTTGGAATGGAAGCCCTCAAAGAATCCTTGGAGAGGAACCGCAACCTTATATTGATCCTAAACTTCAGGAAGGAACCTCTCCCATGGTTAAAATAATGGATGGAAAAGCAACACGCGATTTCAGGAATTATATCCAAACGGCTATCATTGAAACTGATTACCAGGGTCCGAGAGCCATACTAGACAATCGCTATAAACTCGTTTTAAATGAGACTAAAAACGGAGCAATCGAAACTGAACTCTTTGATTTAATCCTGGACCCAGCCGAAACCAAGAACTTAAAAGACAACTTTCCAGAAGTCGTCACACAAATGGCTACCCAACTTAAAGCCTGGCAAGAATCAGTTTTAAACAGCCTCCTAGGCAATGATTATCCCCCTAAAAAATGAACGCTTTACTTTACGAATCCTTTCAATCTCTTCCCACCATCACACAAGTACCCGATCCAAACCCTACTCCTTCCGGAGTCGTGATCGAGGTAAAAGCTTCTGGACTTTGTCGCTCAGATTGGCATGGATGGATGGGGCATGATGAAGATATTCAACTCCCGCATGTCCCTGGGCATGAGTTTTCCGGTGTTATTTCTGCCGTGGGTAAAGAGGTCAGAAATTGGAAAATCGGAGATCGGGTCACAGTGCCATTTGTAGCAGGATGTGGAAAATGTCCGGAATGTGCAGCTGGAAACCAACAAGTCTGCGATGATCAATTCCAACCTGGATTTACACATTGGGGTTCCTTTGCAGAATTTGTAGCCATAGATCGAGCAGACATCAACTTGATCCAACTTCCTGAATCGATGAGTTTTGAGACAGCTGCGAGTTTGGGATGTCGGTTTGCCACTTCCTTTCGTGCTGTAGTCGATCAAGGAAAAGTAACAGGAGGCCAATGGCTGGCTGTGCATGGCTGCGGAGGTGTTGGACTTTCTGCAATCATGATCGCCAATGCCTTGGGGGCGAAAGTGATCGCCATTGATATCGACGACCGTAAATTGGCTTTAGCAAAAAAAATAGGCGCTTTTGCGAGCATTAACGCAAACTCCCAAAACGTAATTGCATCGATCATCGAACTATCAAAAGGAGGCGTTCATGTTTCGATCGATGCTTTGGGAAATCCAGTCACCTTGTTTAATTCTGTTTCATGCCTTCGGAAAAGAGGAAAACATATTCAAGTGGGACTTCTTCTTGCAGACCACAAAAACAGTTCAGTTCCGATGAATCTTGTACTTTCAAAAGAGTTGGAAATTTACGGAAGCCATGGTATGCAAGCATGGAGGTATCCGGCGATGATGGAGATGATCCAGTCCGGAAAAATGGATCCTGCCTTGCTTATTGGAAATACA
>JAHEBE010000053.1 GCA_024642365.1 Algoriphagus sp. | reverse complement strand
AAGCCTGAACCAAAAGTTGAAGAGAAAAAAACTGCCGCTCCAGTGGCTGAAACCATCCGAACTAATAATGCAACGGTGGCTTCTTCAAGTACTCCCATAGTTCCAGGAGATTGGATTTCTCATACTGTAAAGCCGGGTGAAACATTGTTTTCAATTTCTTCCCAATACGGTTCTAAAGTAGAAGATGTAATTACCTGGAATGCACTAACCTCGAATAATCTAAAAGAAGGTCAAGTGCTGAAAGTAGGTAGAGGACAGCCGGAAGAATCGAAAGTTCCAGTTATCGGTACGCCTCGAGTAGTTTCTGATGTATCAGAAATGAATGTAGAGCCAACAGCAGAAAATACTTCCGGAGGATTTAAAAATTTGAAAGAAACGGGCCAGGCTGAATTAATTGAGGGAACAGGTGGACATAAGAAATATTTGGTTTTGCATCGGACCGCACCTATTGGTACGATCATGAGGGTAAAAAATGAAGAGAATGATGTGACTATTTTTGCGCGTGTTGTGGGGACTTTGCCGGAAACAGGAGACAATTCCAAGCTGGTTATTAAACTTTCACAAGCTGCTTTTGATCAATTGAAGGCTGTTAATGGTCGTTTCCCAGTTGAAATTATGTATTAAATATTGGCGAGTTCAAATTCATATTATGGTCAGCATTTAGCTGACCTTTTTTATTTCAAGATTTCTATCATGTTTTTAATCGATTTCAGTTTTTTGCTTTCCGAAGCTTAAGTCCTAATTTTGTGCTCATTCAGTATTTCCATGAACAAAGTCCAGCTATTTTTCCATCATTGTTTTAGATTTATTTGGAATCTGATCTTCATTATTTCTTATCCAATTTTGGCGAGTTTTGGGTTACTTTTTATTGGAGTTACTTACCTGTTCTCGCTTCTTTCAGGGTTTTTAGCACGAATCAAACCTGAGGGGAAAACCGTCATTCTCAAAGATACCGATTGGGAAACGCTTCCTTATTCGAATGATCTAATTGAGGGAAAAATCTCCAAGCAAATCATGTTTGGTCCGGCAGGATTTAAATTTCGAAGAAAAGATGGCGTGCCATCTATTTTGGAAGACTACACTTTCGGTAAGAAAGTTAGAGTGATAGAGGAAGGCTTTATTCTTGAAAAATGGAACTCCACAGAGTCAAAGGATTTGCCTGATTTTGACATTTGTCTGTATGATCCAAATGAGGATGCATTAAAATCACTGACCACCATCAAGTGTTTTGACTGGCATGTTTCAGAGGTGGAAGAAAATGAGCTCTCATTCAAATGGTTTGATGGAACCCAAGGCGGTGAAGTAAAAGTTGCGCTTTAATGCAGGATTTGAAGGGATTTCTTGATGAAAAGGTGGCGCTTTACAATCGTCCAAATTTTATTACCCTAGATCCGATTTCAATTCCACATCGTTTTTCAAAAAAAGAGGATATTGAAATCACTGGATTTTTTGCTGCAGTACTAGCTTGGGGTCAGCGAAAAACAATCCTGAATAAATGCTTGGCGCTAGTGGAACTCATGGATAATGATCCACATCAATTTATGCTCCATCACTCAGAGCATGAGTTAAAACCTTTTCTGAATTTTAAGCACCGTACGTTCAATGACATTGATACGCTTTACTTCATTCACTTTTTTAGCTGGTTTTATAAAAACTATTCCTCGCTAGAGGAGGCATTTCTTTTAGGGCAAACAGGTGAGCTCGAGGCGATGAATTCAATCCTGTCTCAATTTCATGAGTTTTTTTTCCACCTGCCAGATGCGCCCAGCCGAACTCGGAAGCATATCGCAACTCCAAAAAGAAAAGCAGCTTGCAAGCGAATCAATATGTTTTTAAGATGGATGGTTCGATCTGATGAGCAGGGTGTGGATTTTGGAATCTGGAAAAAAATAAATCCAAGTCAATTAATTTGCCCATGTGACCTTCATGTCGATCGTGTAGGGAGAAAATTAGGGCTAATTACCCGAAAGCAAACGGATTGGCAAACCGCAATTGAATTGACTAGGAAACTTCGGGAATTTGATCCCGAAGATCCCGTCAAATATGATTTTGCTTTGTTTGGATTAGGAGTAGAGGAGAAGTTTTAATGAAATTTCTTCACTTCTGGTGCATTGGCTACAGCTGAAAATTCGGCTGCAAAACGAACGGCATAACTGTCCAAAAGCTCCATTACGCGTTTTTGATCTTTGGATTTCACAATCAATCCTGCGTGATATTCTAATGGTACTCTAAAATAAACTTCTTCTTCATCGAAGCTGGTCAAGTCAGGATGCTCCTGACTTGAAAGTGTTAATAGAATCCCTGCATAGTTTTTTTCAACTTTAGGCAATTCATATTTTAAGCCTTTTGCATTGGAGTCTTCAATTTTTGCCCATTCTGACCAAAGGTTAATGTTAGTTGCCGCTTCTACCATTTCTGCCAAATGTGCTCCACCAACTCTAGAAGAGGTCTCTAAGAAATAGATTTTTCCCGTTTCTTTTGATTTGATAAACTCAGTATGTGTAGCTCCAGCTTTCATTCCAAATGCTTTCATGATTTCGGCATTGGCTTTTTTGATGGCTTTTTCATCGGATGAATCATACTTCAGATTTGCAGACCTGAATATTCCACCTCCTTGTGAAATCTCCATTGGAGTAGAAAGGTATCTTGAAACAGCACAAAAGATATTTTTTCCGTCCAACATCAACCCATCTGCATGGTAAACATCTCCAGGTTTGAATTGCTCCACCAAATAATAGAGTCTATTTTCTCCCAATTCATGGATGTTTTTCCATAGATCTTCTTTATTCTCCACTTTGATAATCCCATGTGCAGATGCCTCAGAACGAGGCTTTAAAACCCACGGAGCCGGAATGTGATCCGCAAACTGATTGATGTCTTCATCATTAAATAGCGGTGCAAAAGCAGGAACATTTATCCCGGAATCTTGTGCCTTGATTCGCATTGCAAGCTTGTCCCGAAAAAAACGACCTGTAGTTTGTCCCATTCCAGGAATTCGGAGGCTTTCACGCAGAAAAGTCGCTTTCTCAACATCGTAATCATCCAAAGCAATAATGGATTCGATTTTATGATTTTTCATCAATCCCCCAACACCTTTGAGCAGGACGTCCAAATCCCAATCCAGATCTTGGCCTGGCATGTAAAAAATCTCATCGATGTATTCAAATGCCCAAGGCTTATCCTTGAGTTTCTCGGAAGTAATCAAGAACACTCGATTTCCCTGTTTCTTCAGTGCAATGAGAAAAGCATTTCCTTTAAAAAAATTCGAAATGCACAAAAACGTTTTTCCTGACTTGTCCATATTAGAGTTGATTTTCGATGAATTTAAGTAATAATTGAACGCCAAATGCCGTCCCAGATTTTGTTTTTGAAAACTCACTATCCCCGTAAGCAACCCCCGCAATATCCAAATGCGCCCATGAAGGATGGGAGTGGATGAATGCTTCCAGGAATTTCGCTGCCGTGATTGCACCGGCTATCGGTTTGCCATGGTAGTTTTTGATGTCAGCGATTTCGCTGTCCATCTCACGGCGATAACTTTCCCACATGGGAAGTGGCCAAACTTTCTCGGCACATTGAAGTCCGGCTTTTTGAAGGTTTGAGGAAAGTGTTTCTGAATTACTAAACAAGGCTCCACATTCATAGCCAAAAGTTCCAACGCTACTTCCGGTTAAGGTAGCAAAGTCAATGAGCTGATCAGGGTTGAAGTTTTTGACTAAATAGGAAAGGCCATCAGCCAAAATTAATCGGCCTTCAGCGTCGGTATCAATTACTTCGATGCTAAGCCCGGCATGGCTTTGAATTACCTCACTAGGCAGGTAAGCATCTTTGTCTATGGCATTTTCTACTGCAGGGACTATTGTAGTCAATTCAATAGGAAGTTTCAGAGCGGCGATTAGTTGTGTAGCTGCCAACACAGTAGCGGCTCCTCCCATGTCTGATTTCATATGAACCATTCCTTGGGTCTTTACATTTAATCCACCTGTATCAAACGTTACTCCTTTGCCAACCAATCCTAAGTGGAACTTTGCGTCAGGATGTTTATAATTCAAAATAATAAACTTGGGCTCTTTGGCACTTCCTCTTCCAACTGCTAAAAATGCCTCCAACCCTTTTTTCTTAGCTTTTTTGGAATCAAATACTGTAAGCTTTAATTCTTCAGCTTTAGCAAGTAGGGTAGCCCATTCTTCTAAATATGCAGGTGTTAAAACATTTGGAGGAAGATCAACCAATCGGAAAGCCTCAATTTTAGCTTTAGCAATTTTCTCAGCCCTAGAAATGAGTGAGTTTGAATCAGCCAATCCAGTGCTGATCAGACAAGAGAGCTTCGAAAAGTCCTTTTTTCGATCTTTCTCTTTCTTAAAAAAGTCCAGAGAATAAGATCCAAGATAAAATCCCACCAGCGCTGTTTCGATCTGATTTGCTTCGAAAATTGTTGCAAAATCTAGATAGATGGAGGTTTGAATTAGGTCAGTTTGTTTCCCTAAAATTCTTCGGAAGGATTTTTCAATTACTTCTACTTCTGGGTTTTTTCCCAATCCTACTAGTAAATTTAGGTTCCCCTCAAATTCTAGCAGGTAGGTACTATCTTTTTTTCCAGAAAATATGGAAGAGGATAATTTTAGCCCAGGAAGCTTTTCTATAAGGATTAAATCAAGCTGATCTTCCAAAAAAGGAATGACCCGCAGATTGACTTTAGAGGTGTTATTATTGCGTAGTTTAAACTTCATTGTTTTTTAAGATTCACTGCTACTAAAAAAAAGCCATTCAATTGCTTTTGGAAATTCATCGCTCCAATACACTTCATTATGCTTTCCTTCCATATTGATGCTCAGGCGAATTTTCATTTTACCTTGGAGACTTTCACGTTTCAATAGTCGCTTTTGAAATTTAGTGATATGAGAGACCATGGTTTCGCTTTCATCTCCTCCTCCATACAGATAAAGACGGGTTTCTAAAGGTTCGAAAAAATCTAAGAAGCCCAGCTTTATTTTAGGTATTACCCAAAGAGAAGGTGAAAAGACCATCATTTTACCAAACACTTCAGGGTAGATCAATCCGGAGAAAATACTCACTAATCCTCCCATAGAGCTCCCCCCAATTCCTGTGGAATCTCGATCAGTCTTCGTTCGATAGGTTTTATCTACAAATGGTTTTAGTGTATCTGTTAAGAAACGGATGTATTGCTTTCCAGATCCTGTTCCCAAAACTGTTTTTCCCACATTGTATTCTTGAATTCGCTCGGATTCTGCATGCTCAACGGCAATGATGATAATCTTCCCGATTCCATAATCTGACATTACAGCCAGTTTTTTATCGATTTGCCAATTTCCAAAATCGGCATTTTCATTGAATAGATTTTGGGCGTCCTGGAGGTATAGCACAGGGTAGGATTCCTCACTGGTATCATAATCATGAGGTAATAACGCCCAGATTTTTCTTGTCTTATTTAACTGAGGAATTTCAAATTCTTCAGAAATCAAATGGATTTGTGGAAGTTGACTTGGGCGATAGGGTAACCAGTTTTTTCTCCATTTGGCTACTTTTTCGGTTCGAATTAGCTCTCCGTCATTCCAAATTCTATTTGGCGTTTTATTGCCATACTTATCAATTTCGACCTCCGACCAATCCCCTTTTGTGAATTTGTAAACCAGCTCTTTATCGAATTCTTTGCCTTTTGGAAAATCAAATTCATATTTCCCTTTGGCTAGTTTCTTCATCAAAAATTTATGATCCTGAGTTTTCCAATCATTAAAATTTCCAGCAAGGTAAACAGGTCTATCGTCATCGTCCGGAGTCAAAAGAACGATCTTTTTAATCTTAGGGACTATGGAGTTTACTTTTTTGATAGCTTCTGAATTCATAATTGGGTGACGGATCCGATCCGAAATGCAAAAATAGGAGATCGAGCGAGAAAAGGGTAGAAGAGTCGCTGCTTATATTTTTTGCTCAGGCCTGAATCGTATTTCCTCTGGGTATGGAAAAGCATGTATGAATTCCCCATTCGCTATCTTTTCTTGGATTTCTTTCCAATAATCGGGATTAAATAACTCTGCGTGGTAGTTGATGAATTCCTCTTTGATGTCTGATCTTCCAATCATCCAACGTTTGAAATCAATGGGGAACACATCATTTTTCGCAATGGAGTACCAAGGCTCAGGGGCATAGATTTGTTCATAGGTTTCAGCGACAGGCTTATGTCTAAAATTCATTTCGTTGAGAAACTCTATTTCATCATAGTCATAAAAAATAATGCGCTTTTGGCGAGTTAAACCGAAGTTTTTGGTCATCATATCCCCAGGAAAAATGTTTGCTTGAGCAAGTTGGAGAATGGCTCGACCGTAATCATAAGCTGCTTGGATTCCTTCTTCTTGACTGCAATATTCCAGAAAGAGATTTAAAGGCACCATTTTACGTTCGGTATATAAGTGCTTGATTATTAGTTGATTTTCAGTGATCTGAATAAGAGAATTTACTGTATTTTTTAATTCCTGTAAAAGTTCAGGACTGATTCGATCCAAGGGGAGGGCTAAATATTCAAACTCATGTGTATCTGCCATTCTTCCCACACGATCGTGAAGAGAGACTAATTTGTATTTGTCTCTCACTTCCTGCCTAGTCATACTTTTTGGAGGCTCGAAATGATCCTTAATCATCTTGAAAACAAGATTCAAGGAAGGTAAGGTGAACACGGTCATCACCATCCCTTTAATTCCTGGGGCAATTACAAATTGGTCTTTATGTGAATTTAAATGAAGAATTAGATCTCGATAAAGCAGGGTCTTTCCATGCTTATTGAATCCGATCGCATTATATAATTCATGGATCTTTTTATGCGGGATTACAGAGCTTAAAAATGCGACAACCTGAGATGGAATTTTTGCCTCTACCATAAAATAGGATCTGGTGAAGCTGAAAATGTTCCCCATAATATTTGGGTCGAAAATCAATGTGTCGACAAAAATTCCATTTTGAGAATGCATAATCGGGATAATAAATGGCATCCATTTATGACCTAGATAAGTTCGGCCGATTAGATACGCCGCCTTATTTCTATAGAATACAGGTATTAATAATTGCGTAGTGGTATCTGGCGCTATTTTATAGCGGCTTAGAATTACTTCTTTTACACTTTCAACCAAAAAGTTGACATCCTGCTCCAAATCCAAGTATTTCGCCCCCAAATCATAGTCAGATAAAATCTGTCGAATAATTTTTTCAACTCCCCATGAAGCGGGATAGGTCCTAATTAATTCAGAGTTTTCTGTGATTTCGATTTCGTCAAACCCTTCAAGAATAAACATGAACTCTTCATTGACGATTGTCTTGGGTAAAATTTTACGAACAATGGAGTTAAAGAATGTTTCTGCCAACTCGACATTGTACATTCCAGAAATCAATTTTGAGTAGTGATTTTTTACATAAACCCAGCTTGAAGGTTCAGTAGCATGATTTTTTAGAATGACTCTACATTCATCAGCCAACGGGAAAAGCAAGTCTTTATACAATCGTAGTCGCTGCCTATGGTTTAATTGAGTAGCAGTCCAATTACGCTCCTTAAAGTAGACAGGAGCCAGTTTTGTATAAGAGTCAAAAAAGCCCATGTAGGTTTTAAAACCCTGAAGGATTTTTTCGGCCAATGAGATTGCTAATGTCTGAGGCATGAGTAAAGATTCAGTCTGTAATTAAATAGAAAGGAGACTACGGAAAAAAATATTCAGGTCTAAAAATTAATTTTTGATTTAAAATCATGGTTTTTTGGCTAAAAATGAAGGGAAAATAAAATTTCGAAAATCTTTCGCAATCGATTGTTTGGAGGATATGAAAACATTTTCTACTTTTCGAAAGTATTCAATACAGAATATCTACAATAGGTTTAATAGGTTTGAGAGCAGGAAAAGGCCGAGATTATATCTTGGCCTTTTTTGATTTTTAGTGGTGGCTGATTAGCTTGAAAATTAATTTGATGAATATGAGGCTTTTGAAATCAACTTTTAACTATTGCCTATTGGTACTTTTTGTCTTTTTGGTAGGAGTCAGTTGTACTTCAAATACCTCTGAAGAGTCTGCTCAAACTGGAAATTCCCCAGACTCAGAAGAACTTGAGTCGAAATTGAAAGCTCAACTTGACTTGGTGCTGGCTCAAAAGAAAAATTGGTATTCCCATTGGAGTAATGTTATTGGACCTTTTGATGCCTCCAATTTTAAAATGGCCTTAACGGATTCAATAGATCCTCAAGAAATGCCAGAAAGAAATCCTATTCTAGCAGATGATCCACTATTCCCTTACCAATTTGTCCATCCTGCCTCCAATGGCACTATTGATATTTATAGCTATAAAATAGAAGCTCAGGATGCGATTGATACTCCATTTTTGAATCCTGATTCTGAGGTGATTTGGTATAGAGCTGATGGAATGAAAGAGCGATTACTTTTTATGGGGCCTTCGGGAATGTTTGAAGAAGGACAATGGATAAATGAAAATGAATTTGTGGTTTTGGGTTATTTTCAAGAAGAAGGGGGATTCCGCCCAATGGCCTGGTTTATTGATGTTGAAAATCACCGTTTTTGGCAATTTAACCTCGGTACTACTTCGCCAACTTATGAACCAGATTCTTACCTAGATCAGAAAATCAAACAAGTAGTATTGAACTAAAATGGATTTTGAAGAAGCAATTGAATCCTTGAAAAGAGGTTTAAGCAAACCTCTTCCGGGTCAGCTTGCACAGAAATCAATGTCTCCACTACCAATCAATCCAAAACGGTTTGATTTCAATTTCTTGGAAGAGCCTAAAAAAGGGGCAGTCCTAATTTTGATTTATCCTGAGTCTAATCAGGCCTTCTTCCCACTTATTAAGCGCCCAACTTACCCGGGTGTTCATAGCGGTCAAGTTTCTTTTCCCGGAGGAAAAATGGAGCAAGAAGATAAAGACATTACTGTGACGGCCATCCGAGAGGCTTGGGAAGAGGTAGGGGTATTACCTACAGATGTAAATTTGATTGGTCCAATTTCAAATTTATTCGTTCCAGCCAGTAATTTTTTAGTGAGCCCAATAATTGGATATACCACTGTGAGGCCAAAATTTGTTCCCGAATACAAGGAGGTAGATCGGATAATTGAAACTCCGCTACATCACTTATTAAAGCATTCTACAAAGAAGCAGAAGGTGTTGGAAGTAGGTAAAAAAATTAAAATAGAAGCACCTTATTTTGATATTGAAAATGAGGTAGTGTGGGGAGCAACAGCAATGATTCTGGGAGAATTTCTTCAAGTTTTAGAAAATGGAAGAAGTTAGTTTTTTTGGGGATTTTGACCTATTGTTGGTAACCTTGCAAGAATCTTAAAACGCTTATGGAAGAAAGTCCTTTATTCACGAATGACGCGGTAGTATTTGGCCTCTTGATGGCCACTTTGGCTTTCATTTTTTTGACTTCGGCAAGCGATCATCCCTTTTGGAAAAAGTTTTACACTGTAGTGCCGACAGTATTGCTTTGTTATTTTATTCCGGCCTTATTCAATTCATTTGGCTGGGTTTCCGGGGATGCATCTAATTTATATGGAGTTGCGAGTCGGTATTTACTGCCAGCTTCTTTAGTGCTTTTTACAATAAGTATTGATATCAAGGGAATTTTGAAACTTGGACCAAAAGCGTTGACGATGTTTTTGGCAGGTACGCTTGGAATCATTGTAGGCGGTCCTATAGCATTATTTTCAGTTGGATCATTCTACCCAGAATTGTTAGGAGGAAATGGACCTGATGAGGTCTGGAGAGGGTTATCGACAATTGCAGGTTCTTGGATAGGAGGAGGAGCAAACCAAACAGCGATGCTGAAAGTCTTTGAGCCTAGTTCAGCTTTGTTTTCTCAAATGATCGCAGTAGATGTTCTTGTTGCTAATCTTTGGACAGCTGTTTTATTGTACTGGGCTGCCAAACCAGAAAAAATAGACCGTTTCTTTAAAGCAGACAGTTCTGCTATTTATGAGTTAAGAGATAAAATAGCAGATTTCAGAAAGGGAATAATGAAAATCCCCACACTCTCTGATACCATGATCATTCTGGGTGTTGGATTTGGTGTCACAGGGTTTTCCACTTTTATCGCTGATATCGTGGCTCCTTATATTGATTTAAACCATCCTGAACTAGCTCAATATTCGTTGAACTCAGCTTTCTTTTGGATAGTAGTCATTGCAACTACCATAGGCCTTGGACTTTCATTTACGCGGGCTCGGAATTTAGAAGGTGCTGGGGCTTCAAGACTTGGTAGTGTGCTCCTTTATGTTTTAGTGGCGACAATCGGAATGCAAATGGATCTAGGGGCAATTTTTGATAGCCCAGTTCTCTTTTTAGTTGGAATAGTTTGGATGTTGGTTCATATCCTGGTGATGCTGATCGTAGCATACTTTATCAAAGCTCCATTTTTTTATGTGGCAGTTGGATCACAAGCCAATGTTGGTGGTGCTGCGTCAGCACCTATTGTTGCTTCTGCATTTGATTCCTCTCTGGCCCCTGTTGGCGTTTTATTGGCGGTTTTAGGATATGCATTAGGTACCTATGGCGCTTATATTTGTGGATTAATGATGCAAAATATTTCAGGATTTTAATGAAAGTGAAAAGGCAATTGATCTTAATCTGTACCGGCAAGGATTGTAAAAAATCAGGGGGAAAGGAATTGTACAGAGAATTGAAAAAAAGTACTGCCAAAGAACCATTTAAAGGTCAATTCAAATTGATTAAGACTAAATGTATGGATATGTGTAAGTCTGCACCTTTGGCAGTTGCAAAGGACTTTTACTTTAAAAAAACTAGCCCTTTAAAAGTTTTAGAAGTATTAAAAAAGCCCTGAATTTTCAGGGCTTCCTTTTTATAGCTTAGTTGTTTTCACAGCGGTTCCACTTGCTGTGACCATCAGCATGCCGTCTCGAATTGTTTCATAATCGAGATCTATTCCAATGATAGCATTCGCTCCAAATGCTCTTGCTTGCATTTCCATTTCACTCATTGCTGTGGCTTTTGCCTCACGCAGGACTTGTTCGTATGCTGAGGATCTCCCTCCGACGATGTCGGTGATACTTGCGAAAAAGTCTTTGAAGACATTTGCTCCAATAATTGTTTCGCCTGATACAATCCCGAGATAATTGTCAATTTTGTATCCTTCTAAATTGTTTGTGGTGGTAACGATCATTTTTTTAGGTTGGTTAAAGTTTATTTTTATCTATCTACACGTACAATCATGGAGATTTGTTGAGCTGGTTGCCGGCTGAAAAAGCTAAATCATTGAGGAGCTTAAATTTGGAATTCGAAATTTTGCTATAATCCTTAATTTTTACAATTTTAGTTTTTTGAATTAGTATCCCAACTCCTGAATTATTTTAAAAGAAACTTATGAGTGATCTGAATCAATATGATATTTCAAGTTTTTTTGATGAAATGCAGGAGCCACTTTTTTTAATTGATTCTGAGGAAATAATTTTTTGCAACTCGTACTTCCTGGAAAATTTCGAATATGGATCTGATTCGTGGAAAGATTTTTTCATAAATGATGGAGTCACAGAAAGTCTATTGTTATTCTTTAATACTGGTGAGCGGCCAAAAATCCGTTTTATTAAATCCATTGAAGATAAGCAAGGGTTGGAGCACCAATATGAATGGTCATTTGTCAATTTACCCTCAAGTTATAATTCCAGGTTTTTAATTATCAAGGGGAGAAAAGTAAACTTCTTCACTGAAAGTAGCACCGTTGATTTTCTGATAGATACGGAAATCAATCTTGGAAATGAGCTGAAATACATGCAAAGTATTCTCAACAATAGCCATGATATGATTACAATCTTGGATAGGGAGGGGAATTATAAGTTTATAAGTTCGTCAGTAAGCGAGAAATTAGGATTTCCTGCTCATGCGATAGTGGGGAGAAACTATAAACAATTCATTCAAGAAGGAATTATTGAGCTAGTGAAGGGTGATTTTGATAGTCTTTTAAAATCTAAAAAAGAGGTCAACATAGATTTTTGGATGAAAAAACCTGACGGAAGCAGGATTTATTTGGAGAGCTTTGGGAAGAATTTATTGAGCCATCCGCAAATCAATGGAATTATCATTAGTGCGCGAGATATTACTGAATATGTCCAAACGGACCTTTCGCTCCAAAGAAGGTTTGAAATAGAAAACCTAATTAATCAGATTTCAAGTCTTTTGATCAATGCTCCTTTATTGAACATTGAAATTCTTTTCAAGCAAGTCTTGGAGAAATTTGGGGCATTTTTGAAAGCTTCAAAGTCTCAGCTTTACATTTTCAACAAGGATAATAAGAACTACGATTTACTATCCATTTGGACTTCAAACGAGCCAAATGCGAAGATGGAAATTGATTTTCAGATTCTTGGAAAAGCAAAAAGCTTTGAAAAAGAACTCTCAAACGGGCAAGTGAGGCTTCTTTCAGAAAATGGTAAAACTTTCATTTTCGTCCCGATGATTTCCGGGTCAAAATTATTGGGCTTTATTGCAAATCAGACTTTTGATCAAAAATTTAAAGAGAAAGAGCTTCAAGTTTTTAGACAAGTAGGAGACATACTTGGTGGAGCTTATCGAGGAAGTCAGCTTACTAAGAAAGTGGAGCGGAATGAAAACCTTCTGGCAAGTACTGAAATCTTGGCAAAATCGGGTTCGTGGAGATACAGTACCTCTAAAAAGATTTTCTTTATGTCCGGTGGCTTGTCTCATCTATTTGGATTTGGAGATCAACCCGCTATCCAAGAGTACACATTGTTAATCAAAAAAATCGAACGTGAAAGCAGAAATAGCTTTGTTCAAAACCTCAAAAAAGCAATTGATACTGAATCAAATACCAAAGGGGAATTTATTATCGTGGATGAGGAGGAAAACTCCACTTATATAAGTTATGAAATTGAAGCTCGAAAAGATTTTCTTAGCCAGGGGCTTGAAGTAGTTGGGTTTTGCACAGATATCACACATAAACGGGCTGCAGATGATTACTTGAAGCTTCAATCACAAGTTTTAGCTCAAGTAGCAGATCCTATTTTAGTTACGAATTTAGATCTAAATGTGATCTACCTTAATGAGGCAGCCGTACAACTTTGCTGCCCAGAGACTGCTGCAGGATTTAAAGGTGCTTTTGAAGATTTAGTAAACATCACTTTTTGGGAAAATGAAAATCTTAATGAAATAGCAGAATCTTTAAAAATAGGGCAGAATTGGAAAAAGGAAGTGACCATTCAGACGCGACATACTGCTGAAAGTCCTTTTGAGATTTCAATTCAGCCATTTACTTCCAGCACGGAAGAAAAGAT
>JAHEBE010000327.1 GCA_024642365.1 Algoriphagus sp. | reverse complement strand
CATGGATATACTCCTTTTGGGTATATAGGCTACAATCACTATCGAATGCCGACACCAGAAGACAAGGAAATCCTGACAAAGTTTGCATCAGAATTCAGCCGGGTCTATCAACGCTTCCTCGATCTTCAAAAATCAGAAACTCAGGCTAAAGAAAGCCAAATTCAACTGGCACTTGAAAGGATTAGAGCCAGAACAATGGCTATGCAAAAGAGTGAGGAACTCTCAGAAACTGCTGCAGTTTTATTTCAACAATTTAATGAGTTGGGTCATGAAACTGAACGAATAAACATAGGTATCATCAGGGAAGATCAGCGTCTAATAGAGTTTTGGTCAACTGAGCAAGGAGGCAAAGCCATTAGTCAAATATTTAAAGGGTCTATAGATGAGCCAACTTCCATAAAGAAATTTTATGAGGGATGGAAAAATAGGGACGATTCAATAGTTGTGGAGCTTTATGGTCAAGAATTAGAGAATTGGATAAGCTATGTGATTGATGAAATGAAGATTCCTACCAAGGAAAATTTAATTTTAGATCACAGAACGCATAGTGGTGCCTATTTTTCCAAGGGTTTGCTCATCATTACCAATCCTAATCCACTTCCGGTAGAAACCTTTGACATTTTAAAACGCTTTGCCAAAGTTTTTGATCAAACCTATACCCGATTCCTAGATCTTCAAAAAGCAGAAGCGCAGGCCAGGGAAGCACAGATTGAAACCGCATTAGAACGGATCAGGTCTCGCTCTATGGCTATGCATAAAACGAGTGAACTCTCTGAAGTAATCGTACTACTATTTAGACAATTAGAACTACTTGAACTTGAGATTGACACCTGTTACATTGACATATTTGATCGATATAATGAAGCCTTTAACTTCTGGATTGGTACGGGTACAGCTATATATCCTGAACAAGTAACACTCCCGTATTTTAATCACCCAATCCACCAAGCCAATAAAAGCGCGAGGGAAAACCATCTGGATTTTTTCACTTTTAATGAAAACAAAAAATCCAAGGACACCTATTTTAAACACTTTTATCCTAACGCAAAGGGAATAGAAGTTCCTAAAGAACGGAAAGAGTTTATTGCTAAGGGAATTGGAATCACAGGTTCGGCAGCACTGGGTAAATACTCAGGCATCACCATGTTCAACTACAGGGGAATTGTCTTTTCCAAAGCTGAAAATGAAATTCTAATTCGTTTCTGTAAAGTTTTCGAACAAACCTATACCCGCTTTCTCGACCTGCAAAGAGCAGAGCAACAGGCAAGGGAAGCACAGATCGAGGCCGCTTTGGAGCGGGTGAGAAGCAAAACCATGGCCATGCACACCAGCCAGGATGTAGGGAATACCATGGTCACTCTCTTTGATGAACTCAAAAATCTTGGAGTGGATGCCAGCAGAAGCGGTGTTTTAATCATGAACAATGACGGGACTTCTGAGATATGGACGGCAAGAGCAAAACCAGACGGTTCGGTAGAACTATTTTCATGGAAACTGGACATGTCTATGAATCCCATGACAAAGGCCGTCTATAAAGGATGGGCAGATCAAGAACATTTGATCAACTTCCATTTTGACGGAGAGAGCCGCATCGACTACTATCGCACTTTAAACAATACTCCTGATTTCCCCGCTAAATTTGACCTAAAACAGCTCTCCGAGAAGGAATATACCTCTGCTTGCTATTTCAAGGAGGGAGGAATTTACACGTTCTCCGACGAGATGATCTCTGAGGAAGACGGAAATATACTTGCCCGATTTGCATCTGGGTTTGGACAAACCTATCGAAGGTATCTCGATCTAGTCATGGCAGAAAGAAGGGCTCGGGAAGCCCAGATAGAAGCTGCATTGGAAAGGGTCAGAGCCAAAGCCATGGCAATGCATAGCTCAAACGACCTTTCAGAAGCTTCAAGTGTCGTATTTGATGAACTAAAACAATTAGGGATAATCTCTTTGAGGTCAGGCATAGGGGTAATTGACAAAACTACCCGGGAAGCGACCATGTTTGCAGCCCACTCTTCTGATACCGGAAACACGCTTAGTCTGATAGGTGAAATCGAATTAAGAAACCACCCAGTACTAGACCATATTTATGAGAATTGGCTGAAGCGTGAGATTTATTCTCCAGTACTAAATGCAGGAGAGTTAAAAGCATATTATGATAAGCTGCTTGCTAGCTATGAGAATATGACCAAGCCAAAATTCTCTCCTAAAGAAGTCCAATACGGATACTTTATCCCCTTTACCCATGGTTCATTATATTCTTGGACCAATGAACCTTTCACGGAAGAGGGACTAACTACAATAAAGAGGTTTAGCTCGGTCATTGATTTGACCTATAAACGATTTTTTGAACTTCAGCAGGCAGAAGAACGCGCTCTTGAAGCAACGCGGCAAGCATCATTTGATCGAGTTCGTGGAGAAATCGCATCAATGCGAACCACTGCTGATTTGAATAGAATCACCCCATTGGTCTGGCAGGAGCTGACGCATTTGGGCGTTCCGTTTTTCCGATGTGGTATTTTCATTATTCGGGAAGACGAAGAAATGGTCCATGCCTACCTGTCCACTCCCAGCGGAGAAGCTTTGGCAGGTCTTCATATTGGCTTTGGAGAAGAGGAAATCGGGATGATTAAGCCATCAATAGATAATTGGAGACAGCAAAAAGTCTATACCGAGGAGTGGGACAAAGAGCGATTCCTCGAAAATATGAAAAACTTTATTCGCCGGGGAGATGTCAAAAACCCCAAAAAATATCAGGCTGGCGATACTCCCCCTGAGCGCTTGGTATTGCATTTGGTTCCGTTTCGGCAGGGAATGCTTTATGTCGGAAACTCTGAGCTTTTGGAGATAGAACAGATTGAATTGGTACAAACCTTAGCGGATTCCTTCTCAGTAGCTTATTCACGATACGAGGATTTCAATGCATTGGAAATCGCCAAATCCAAAATAGAAAAAACCCTATCCGATCTGAAAGCTGCACAGGAACAATTGGTACAGCAAGAGAAGCTGGCCTCACTCGGCCAACTTACCGCCGGCATCGCTCACGAGATCAAGAATCCATTGAATTTTGTGAATAACTTCTCCGACCTCAGTCGGGAATTGATCGAAGAGGTCTTTGCCGAATTGGCAAATCTAGAATCCTCGGAGACTAAAAAAGAGATCATTGCGATCCTCCAAGATGTCCAAAGCAATCTGAATAAAGTTCACGAACATGGTACTCGAGCCGATGGGATCGTTACTTCTATGTTGCAACATAGCCGAGCCTCGGGAAGCAAGCGGGAGCCAAAAGCCTTCAATCCGCTGATCAAAGAATTTGTCAATCTTTCCTTTCATGGCATGCGGGCAGGCAAATCACCAATCAATGTGGATATCGACTTGCAGCTCGATCCAAAAGTTGGCGATGTGACGCTTATCTCCGAGGATTTCTCTCGAGTGATTTTGAATCTCTGCAACAATGCCTTCGACGCCATGCGGGACAAGTTGAAGGTTGGAAGTGGAAAGCCGGAAGCTTACCTACCGAAATTGACCGTGAA
>JAHEBE010000326.1 GCA_024642365.1 Algoriphagus sp. | reverse complement strand
GCGACAAAGGAAACTTTGGTGATCAAAATTCCAAAAATGAGTTGCAACAAGATCCCAATGCCTACTAGCCTCCAGTCTATTTTCTTTTTGTCACTTGAAAATATATAAGCAATCGCGACGATCACTAGTAATCCAAAGACACCTTTTAAATAATCCATTCAATTTGGTTGATTTACGAAGGGCTAAAATTAAGAAAAGGCAGGCATAAAAAAAGCCCGATTTTCATCGGGCTCCTGCTTATTTAATTTCGCTTATTGATTTCGTCTCTGATTCGTGCTGCTCGCTCATAATCTTCATTGGCAATTGCTTTATCCAGCATTTGATTCAACTTGTCCAAGCTAAAATCTTTTAATGAAGGCTCTTTCTTGGTTACAAATTTCTGGCTTGGCTGCTTTGAAGATTTTTTATCTTCCTTATCATCTACTTCATAATGCTCCACTGCTCCTTCTGACATCGCTTTTTCGGTACAATAAACCGAAGCGCCAAATCGAATTGCAATCGCAATGGCATCTGAGGGACGAGCGTCAATTTCTGCACTTAATAAATCACTTTTAGACTGGATTTTGGCGTAATAAACGCCCTCTTTCATGTCTGTAATTACGATTCGTTCGATTTCGTAATTAAACCCACTTGCAAATGATTTAAAAAGATCATGCGTCATCGGTCTGTTCGGAATGATTTTTTCGATTTCCAAGGCGATTGCCTGGGCCTCAAACATACCTATTACGATGGGTAATCTTCTATTTCCATTTACTTCGCCAAGGACAAGCGTGAATGACCCCGACTGCGAGTGGTTGGATGAAAGTCCTAAAATTTCCAGTTCTATAAGTTTTTCCACAAAAATTTACAATTCAGCTTTTAGTGCCTCATTTAGTTTTGGTACAACCTCAAAAGCATCTCCTACAATACCATAATCGGCAGCTTTAAAGAATGGCGCTTCTGGATCTTTATTGATCACAACGATGCATTTTGATGAGTTAACTCCGGCAAGATGTTGAATCGCACCTGAAATTCCAACAGCAATATATAAAGTTGGGGCTACTTTTACGCCTGTTTGTCCCACGTGCTCGTGGTGCGGACGCCATCCAATGTCGGATACTGGTTTAGAACATCCAGTTGCAGCACCTAAAATTTTTGCCATCTCCTCCAACATTCCCCAGTTTTCAGGGCCTTTTAAACCTCTACCACCAGAAACCACAATATCTGCTTCAGGAAGAAGAACTTCCCCTGTCGCACGTTCAGTGGATGTGATTTTGGAGGCCAAATCTGACTCAGATAAGGTTACTGCAAAAGGTTCAACAGTTGCTTTTGAATCATTTAAGATCAGATCAATCGCATTTTTCTTGATAGCCAAGATTTTATTTTCAGTAGTAACAGAAGTCTCAGCAAATGCCTTTCCGGTATAAATACTACGCTTAACCGTATATCCTGAACTTGTATTTGGCAACTCCACCACATTAGAAACCAAACCAGCTTTCAACTTGATCGCCAATCGGGCTGCTACTGCATCGCCCAAAGAAGATTTAGCTAAAACCAATGTTTTCGCTCCTACCGAAGAGAATGCCTGGGCCACAGCTGATGCATGGGCTTGAATCACTCCATCGTTCAATTTTGAATCTGAAGCATGAAGAACTTTTGAAGCTCCGGCTCCTCCAATCCCCGCCAATTCCCCTGAATCAATACTTCCCAAAGCAATAGCAACCACATCGCCTTCTCCGGTTTGATTGGCCAAGGCTTTTGCGAAAGCAACTGCCTCCAAACTTGTTTTCTTTACTTTTCCTTCAGCTTGTTCTATATAAACTAGAATAGACATAATTTCTTAATTTTTAATGAGTTAATAAATGTTGATTAAAGAACTTTTGCTTCGTTTTTAAGCAATCTGACAAGTTCAGACACGTTGTCTTTATCCACCAGTTTCACAGATCCTTTTGCAGGTGGCAATTGGTATTGGCTCACTTCTGCTTGGGTTTCATTGGATACTGGTTCTACAACATTTAATGGTTTTGTTCGGGCTGACATGATTCCTCTCATGTTTGGAATTTTCCATTCAGCAATTGGCTCCTGACATCCTGCGATTAGCGGTAATGTCGCTTCTAACATTTCTTTACCACCTTCGATTTCGCGAGCCATGATCACTTTGCTCCCGTCGACTTCCAGCTTCATTACTGGAGAGAATGAAGGCATATTTAATAATTCACCAACCATCCCATGAACCATTCCTCCATTGAAATCAATTGACTCTCGACCCATTAGTATCAAATCATATCCTCCTTCTTTGGCATAATGGGCGATTTGGCTTGCTACAAAGAATGAATCTTTAGGACTGGAATTGACACGAATCGCATCATCAGCACCAATTGCAAGTGCTTTTCGAAGTGTGGGTTCTGTTTCAGCTTCTCCTACGTTCAAAACGGTAAGCGTTCCACCGGTTTGGTCTCTCAATTCAACTGCTCTAGCTAAAGCATAGTCATCGTATGGTCCAATAATAAATTGAACACCCGTAGTGTCAAATTTGGTATTATCGGCAGTAAACTGAATCTTGGAGGTAGTATCTGGTACGTGAGTGATACAAACAAGAATCTTCATTGGTTTAGAGTTAGATTATTTTAGATTTATTTCGCGTGAAAATAACAGGATGCACTTAAAGAAAAAAACTATTCATGGCCAATTTAGATCGGATCGAACAGATTAAACAATTTACAAAAGAAGAACCGGAAAACCCCTTCAATTGGTATGCTTTGGCCTTGGAATACCGAGAAATCGATCCGGAAACAGCTGAATCTTTGTTTAATAAACTCCTAGAATCGCATAAAGGTTATTTGCCCACTTATTTTCCGGCAGCTCATTTTTTCGCTGAAAAAGGTCTTATTCCTAAGGCTAAGGCCATTTTCTTAACTGGGATTGCATTAGCAACTGAAAATCAGGAATCAAAAGCAGAAAAAGAACTGAAAAATGCCTATCAGAATTTTTGCTTTGAAAATGATCTGGACGACTGAGCCAATTTATTCTTCATTTCCCTAATCTTTGATCATTCTTTCTTAAATTCAAGTTCAACAGCTTTTTTTGGCAAAAATCCATGGTATCACAGCAAGATATGTTAGTTCATTTTCTCCCTATTTTTGAAAAAAGTGGGGAAAAGTATCGCAAAATAAGCTTGATCAGAGCAAAAAGGGCGACGCCTGGGGAAGTGATCTACACAAAAACATCCGATGGAATAGAAACCAAAAACACGGCATCGGCTGGCGATATGTTGGTACAAAATCAAACGAGTTCACAAGAAGAATACTTGGTTAAAGCGGAGACTTTTGAGTTGAAGTATAGAATGGTGGACTCACTCGGCAATGGCTGGGCTTGCTATAAACCAAAGGGAATAATGATGGCTTATGAACTTCTTGAATCTGATTTAAATGCTTTTGGTACATCAGAACGCATCGAATTTGCTACTCCATGGAAAGATACCATGTTCGTCAGAAAAGGAGATTTTTTGGTTATGCCAGCAGACAAAAATGAAATTTACCGGGTAGCCCGAAAGGAGTTTTTAGAAACTTA
>JAHEBE010000052.1 GCA_024642365.1 Algoriphagus sp. | reverse complement strand
CCACCTGCTCGAATAACCAAGTCTGAAATGCGGTCCCCACTGGTTTGGATGGCAAATATTCCAGGCGAATTGACTTGTCCCTCCACCGCAACCAATTTCTGCATAGTAAATGTGGCGCGTTTTCTGACAATCACTTGGTCAAAAGGCATCAACTCAGGCGAAGTATTTGAAATTGATAAATTCGCTGCTACTTGTGCAGGAATGATATCTGACAATGTTCCGAGATCTGAATCCTCCAATCTTCTCGCTATCTCGATATCTTGGGTATTGGCAGATTCCTGAAGCCCTCCCGCAAGCACGATCAATTCTTCCAATCTCATCGATTTAGAAAAAGGATAAACTCCAGGCCGCTTCACTTCTCCCAAAATCTGAACGTATTGTTCATTCTGAATATCATAAATACTGGCAATTCGAACAACATCCTCTCGTTGTAAGCTTACATCAGGAACACTCCCAGCTAAAATTCCTTTAAGATTTACCTGAATCATTTCGGTACTGAGATCAGTCTTTGTTCTCAAAATACTTGCTTGCTCAGTGTAGGCATCCCCTCGGAGACCTTCAGCATTCTTGATTAGTTGAGCTAATGTCAACCCTTCAGAAAGGGCAAAAGTCCCTTCACGATATACTGCTCCTTTGATCTGGACTCTGTTTGTATAGCGATTCAAAATTCGTTGCACAGTTACTTCATCCCCACCTTTAAGCGTAAAGATTCCAAACTGATTTTGATACAGGTCTGAAACCGAGCGCTGATTTCCGGTAATTCTAGAAATAGCAATTCGATCTTTGAAAGCTTCATCCGTAAATCCACCTGCAAAAAACAACAGGTCTTCAAAGGTGTCTTCGGGGGCAATTTCAAAAGTAATTGGTCGCTTAACCTCTCCTGTTATTTTGGCTCTTCCCAAAAAAGAAGGAACCATTATTACATCTTGATCCTTGAGCTGAAGGTCCAAATCTCCCAAACCCTTGGTCAACATGTCATAGACATCGACTTCAGCAACCAGCTTGTTATTTCGGATTAGTCTGATCGCACGATAGGAACCATTTTCATTAGGCCCTCCAGCAGCGTAAAGCGCATTAAAAAGGGTTGAAAAAGCACTCAATGTAAAAGTGCCCGGTAATCGAACTTCACCAAGAATATTCACTTTAATGGTCCTAATATTTCCAAGTGTCACTTGGAGAAAAGTACTTGGGTTAGTTCCAGAGAGTCCTGGGTAATACCTAGAAACTCGACTTTTTATGATCCCCTGCGCTTCTTCAATTGACTTACCTGAAACCGACACCGGGCCAATATTATCCAAAAGCACAAAACCGTCTGGATTAACAGTTGCTTCGTAGTATTGCTCAGATTGACCGTAGATATCCACATAAATCATATCTCCAGGACCTAGGATATAGCTTTTCGGAGTCGCTTGATTCAAACTAGGTTCAAAACTTAATCGTCTATTTTTATTGTAAAAAAGAGATTCTCCAAAAATTTCAGGCCCAGTTTTTCCAGATTCTTCCAAACTCTGAGGCTCATATAATCCTTCAGTTATGGTGTTGAAATCAACTTGCTGGCGCGGTTGTCTTTTGGATGCGTTGGTGGATCGAGGGTTTGAACCTGCTCGATTCATTTCTTCAATTCGCATTTTCAGTTTTGCTACTTCTACTGAAGGCATCCCGCGAAGTTGTGCCATTTGAAGAAAGTCTTCTGAAGAAAGGCCTGCTTCAGATGCACGCCGAACCAATTCATCTATTTGTTCATCCGTCAGCTCATCTACTTTCAACTGAGTCAAATCCGTCGATTGCTGCGCTTGGGAAATAGGGGAAACGAAAACAAAAGCTGCAACTAAAATTAAAAAATACCAGAATCGATTAGTTTGAATCATGTTATATGGGCAGTTCCGGGTGAATCTAGAACAATTTGAGGACTAAAATCTTTGAATTTCTTATTTATACCAAATATAGTTCCAAAAAGATGCTTTTCAAGTCTTTGGAGTGTCGGCTTATTCGGTACAGTTTTTACAGATTTCTATCTGAGTTCGGTCCTTGAGTAATTGGTTTCGAAATGAAAAATAAGAAATCGAATTCCAGATTTGTTCAAAGGGATGATGACTTAATTCTCCCATGACATGTTTGGCATCCTTGTCAAAACAGCAGGGAACCACTTTTCCATCCCAAGTGATGACTGCGCCTTGCCACATTCGCCAGCACTTGTTTTCAATCTTTTTCTTGAGCTTCCATTTCCCATTTCCTACAGGAATATATCGTGAATAGCCCAACTCTTTTGGAATCAAGTCAGAGCCATTTTCAAAATCATAGATCTGTGTCGTTTTAAGTTGAAGTTCATCCACTCCGATGTCTTTCGCCCAAGTCTTCAACTCTGGGATTTGGTGTTCGTTTTTCCCTGTCACCAAAAATTGAAGGATTACTCTAGGAAATTTACTGTTTGCTTTCTTTCGTTCATCCAACAATACGATTAGTCCCTGTTGAACTCTTTCGAGCGAGCCTCCAATTCGATAATCCTGATAGACTTCCTGGGTGGTTCCATCCATCGATACAATCAATTGCTTTAACCCGCTTTTTAATATTTCCTTTACCTGTTCAACGCCTAGGTAGTGTGCATTGGTAGAAGTGGAAGTGAATATACCTGCTTGATCCGCGTAGTGGACCATCTCTAAAAACCTTGGATTCAAAAAAGGCTCACCTTGAAAATAAAGATGTAGCCAAGTCAAATGGCTTTTAACTTGATCAATCACTTTTTCAAAAAGCTGATCTTGCAGCATCCCAGTGGGCCGAGTAAACGAGCGAAGTCCGGAAGGACATTCTGGGCAACGGAGATTGCAGCTTGTCGTCGGCTCTATCGAAAGCGTGGTGGGATTCCCCCAAAGTATCGGCTTACCTACTATTCTGGAAATCTGAAATGAAAACCACAACAATGCAAAGTTCCAGACTTTGTATAAAGTCAAAAATTGAATAAATGCTTTGGCAGAGATCCATCGGTTGTTCACTTCGCCAAATACGGAAGAGAAGCGGGAGAAAGCAACCCTTTAGATTGTTTCTTCCAATTTCAACTTCAGAAAAAAAGCCGGCCTTATGAAGGCCGGCTTGAAATTTTTCAAATTTGAGAAAATTACTTTAACCCAGTATTCATCACAGGAACAGGCTTCGTCCAAGGACTCACATCCATTTTTCGAGGGGTAGGGAGAATTTCATCCAGCGTATTTCCATCATACACCCGACCGTTTTTCACCACATGGGTGATGGTATTGGTGTTTCTGATATTCTCCAAAGGATTAGAACTCATTATTACTAAGTCTGCTAGTTTCCCCACTTCGATGCTTCCGAGTTCTTTATCCAAGCCTAGTGCCTCGGCACCAAGAATCGTCGCGGTCTTTAAGGCATCCATACCACTCATTCCTCCACTGGCAACTGACCAAAGTTCCCAATGATACCCTAAGCCTTGCAATTGGCCGTGTGAACCAACGCCAGCTAATCCTCCTTGGTCTACAATGGATTTGATCCCTTTTGCATGATCCTCAAACACATGATCTTCAGGAGCAAACCAACCCCCTAATCCTCCTGCTCTTCTTCGTGCCTTAGAATTCAATTCTTCATAAGGCGTAAATCGATTCAATTTTGGATCGTGAAGTGGGCTTTCGGTTGTATAATAATAGTTTTCAGCCCATGGTCCACCATATGCTACCAATAAGGTTGGCGTGACGGCCATCTTACTTTCAGCAATTGTTTTGGTCACATCGGAATACAAAGGATAGATTGGAATCGCATGCTCATGACCTGGATAGCCATCAAATAACTGGGTCATATTTAATTTAAAATCTAATCCCCCTTCCGTAGTTGGCATTAATTTTTGCTCTTTGGCGGCCATGATCACCCACTGTCGATGTTGGCGATTTCCGACTAGATACATCTTGATGTATTGGGTGTTGTAATACTTGCTGTATTGCTTAAGAACATCTTTCGTTTGCTCCAAGGATTTCAGGTTATACATCCAATAGCCAACTCCAGGCCCTGTGGAATACACCCGTGGTCCTGGAACCATCCCCGCTTCTACCATATCACTATAAGTCAAGACATCTGTCGTCGCAGTCTGAGGATCTCGTGTAGTAGTTACGCCATAGGCAAGATTCGCGGCATAGATCCATACGGAATTTTTATGCAATCCCCAGGTTGGCCACATGTGTGCGTGGGTATCAATAAATCCAGGGGTAATGGTCTTACCAGTTGCATCGACCACTTTGGCACTTCCTGCATCAAGAGTTCCAGTTTTTCCGACTGCTTTGATTCTATTATTCTCGATCAGGACATCTCCATTTTCGATGACTTCAGAACCTTTCATGGTCACAATTCTTGCATTCTTTAATAGAATGCTTCCAGTTGGAATGTCTTTAGCAAAGTATACTTTGACTTGTTGCTCAGCTGGCTTGTATGTTTCTTTTTCTTTTTTATCAGCCTTGTAGATGCTATCCGCCTTTGCTTTTTCTTTGTCATTTTTCAACAATTCAGCAATTGCTTCTTTTTGCTTTTTAGCAAGTGAATCAGCTGCTTTTACCGCATCCGGACCAAGAGCTTTCAAGGAAGATACACTATCTGCATCAGCCATCAACTTTGCTTTCTTTGCCGATTTTACAGAGTCCTCGATAAATTCAGCACGTGTGATATCATAGACCCAATGTCCATTTCCTAATGACCAATGTACTTTTTTTCCATTAGCCTCCCATGCTGGCCATTCGCCACCAATCTCTGTGAGTTGCCGGGAAGGGAAGTTACTCGAGGAAGGATCTGACACATTAATAGTTGGCGTTTTACCTACTTTTGGAATCGTGACCACATAGACATTGTTATTCACCTGTGCCAGAGCAAGATTTCCTTCAGGTGCCATCAAAATCGTGCTGGCGCTTGCAGGTTGCATACTTGGCTCTTGGGCATTCGAGCCTTCTGGAAGCATGCAATAATTCACCGCATCCGCATTTGATCGTGGCATTCCCATTACATAGCTCACGGTAGAGATGTCTTCGAGATTTACATGATCATGTGAATCATGATCACCAGCAGCAGAGCCGAAAGGCGTGATTCCCGTAATCTTCGCATACACTTTTTCATCTTTTCCTTCCCAGTTAACCGAAAGTAAAGCCCCTCCTGATCCATTTAAATAGATTCGACTAGGGTCTTTGGTAAAGTGTGCATTGCCATAATTCGGAGCATCCATGATCTTGGTCAAATTCCCACCCGCTGCCGGAATCCAAACCAATTCAGCCTCGGAACCTGAAAACCCTGGGCCTTCAGCATCACGCAATTCTCTTTTCGGTCCTTTGAAAGCGACTATTCGGTTATCAGGTGACCAAACTGGTCCAACATAAAGCGCTGCTTCTTTTGTTAATTGAGTAAGGCTCCCATTTCCAGCCAAAGACGCTTTAAAAATATGTCCTCCATCAGCTTCTGACCAGGTAATGAAAACTAATTGGCTACCATCAGGGCTCCAAGAAGGCATCGCTTCTGTGAAATTATGTTTGGTAACTCGCTTCGGTTGACCATTTGGATAGTCCATTACATAAAGTCTATTTAAGACCGTAAAGGCTAATTTTTTTCCATCAGGTGAAGGAACTCCATCCCGAATCTGGGTGGCCATTTTTGCTGTGGTATCTTTGATTTCGTAGTTGAAATATAATCTAGGCCCCATAGCCAATTTCACATCTACTTCAAAAGGAATTTCCTTTGGGGCGCCAGATTCTACCGGGATGCTCCATATTTTTCCTCCATAGGAAGCAATTACATTTTTAGAGTCCGGGGTAAAAGCCATAGCAGGTAATACTCCCTGAGGTGCAATGGATTCTTGCTCATCTCGCTGTACAGGATAGGCTAACCAACGCTCGTCTCCTGATTCTAGATTTCTGACCACCAATCCGGTTTTATCCTCCCATCTGGTACCATAAACCATCCACTTTCCATCTTTGCTTAGGGTTGGTGTAAAAGCTGAACCATATCGGCTGGATATATTGGTGATTTTCCCTTCTTCCAAATCATAGGTTCCGAGTTGATATTGAGGCAAAAGTGCATTGTAATTCCAAGCGCCTGTACGATGTGAGAAATAGACTTTTTTTCCGTCTGGACTGACCACGGGGTCAATTGTTTTCATCGAGCTTGGATTCTCATTCAATTGAATTCCTCCACCTCCATCTTTATGGTACATCCAAAGTTTTGCAATTCTTCGGCCTTTACTTACTACAATATATTCTCCATCAGGGGTCCATGCTGCACCAGGAACATCTCCATTTTTATCCTTTGTAATCTGTACAGTATCTTTTTTTACCATATCGATGTACCAGAGGTTGTCTGCACCTGCACGATCTGAAGTAAAGAGGATTTTATTTCCATCTGGCGAAAACCTTGGATGAGTCTCATAAGCAATACCTGTGGTAATTGGAGTTGCTTTTCCCCCAGCAATCGGCATAGTATAGATATCCCCCAAAAGATCAAAAGCTAGTGTCTGGCCATCTGGGCTGACATCTACACTGATCCAAGTACCCTCTTCGGTGGTGAATTTCACTTCACGCTCGGGCTTTAAAGGAAGATCTTTAAATTTCGGGTAATTAAGTGAGTCTTTTTTTGTGCTATCAGAATCAAGTTTGGATTCATTGAGCATTGGTGACAACTCGGATTCGCTTCTGGGCATCAAAGCTGCAAAGCTCATCGTCACCCCAAAAGCCACCAATAAAGCTGGCTGAGTAATTTTTTTCATTTGAAAGGATTTGGGTAAACTATTCTAAGGTGTTAAGGGATGTAATTTAAAAAAATAGAGATCTTCTTTACAAGCTTATTCTACTTCACAGACATTCACTGGTAGCGCTTTATTTTTCAATTCCATTTTACCAATAACATTGTACTGAAAGTCTGGAGCTTCATTCGCGTATTTATCTAACGTAAGAATTTGGCCAGGACTTGCTTTGGATTGAAGACGTGAAGCCACGTTAACCGTGTCACCGATGACAGTAAAGTCTAATTTTTTTAGGGATATCGAACCGATGTTACCAGAAACCATTTCTCCACAATTGATTCCAATTGAAACTTTTGGTTTAAAGCCAGATTCTTCAGAGAAAATAGGAAGTGCATTCATTTTATTTCGAATGGCAATGCAAGCTCTCAAGGCTCGGGCATGATAATCCTCTCCCTTAAATACTGCCATCACTGCATCTCCAATAAATTTATCAATGATTCCTTCTTCATTCATAATCTCACGTACCATCAAATCAAAATACTCATTGAGTAGTCCTACTACGACATTCGCCTCTTCTGTTTCAGAAATTGCAGTAAATCCGCAAAGATCAATGAAAGCTACAGCTGCTTCCAAGGTCTCGTTTTCCCAGATTCCTGAATCGATTTCCCGGTTTCCCATGAAATTCAAAACCGTCTCATCCACATACATCTTCAGGATATTGTTTTCCTTTAAGGCTTTCAAGGTAGATTTCACCTGATGAATGTACTGGGTGGTCTTTTCAATAGTGATCTCCAAATCTTGGAAATCTACTGGCTTGGTGATAAAGTCAAAGGCACCAAGATTCATGGCAGTACGGATATTTTCCATATCGCCATAAGCAGAGATGATGACCGTTTTGAGTAGGGAGTGTTTTTCCTTCACTTTAGAAAGCAAAGTCAAGCCATCCATTTCTGGCATATTAATATCACTAAGGATCATATCCACATCCTTATTTGCTTCCAAAATCTCGAGCGCAATTCGGCCATTCAAAGCAAATAAAAATTCCAGCTCATTTTCTCTGATTCGCTTTCGGAATTTTTGCTTGATTAGGATCTCCAAATCCGCTTCATCATCTACTACCAATATCTTAATCATGCCTTTTTATTAATTTTTTTTAATCAGCCCTACAATTTCCTTTTTAAGTGAATCAAAATCAATTGGTTTGGTGAAAAACTCCTTCGCTCCCGAACTCATTGCTTTTTGATAATTCTCAGTATCTCCATACGCGGAGATCATGCTTACATTAATCGTAGGAAACCTATCCTTAACCTTCTTCAATAATTCTAAGCCAGTCATTCCCGGCATATTAATATCGGAAAAAACATAGACAACTTCTGGGGGTTCATCTTCGCTTAAGATTTGCAATGCCTCATCCCCAGAAAAAGCAAATGCCAATTCCAGGTCCCCAGTTCGAACTTCTCTTCTGAATTTCTGTCGAAAAAGTGTTTCGACATCTCTTTCATCGTCAACAATTAAAATCTTTGTCATCATTTCTTAAGTTAAAATAATTATAAATTCTGTAAACTCCCCAGGCACACTTTCAACTAATAGCTGTCCGTTGTGTCCTTTTGTAATAATTTCATAGCTCATGGATAGCCCAAGGCCTGTCCCCTTTCCTGCGGGCTTGGTTGTGAAAAAGGGTTGGAAAATTTTTGCTTTGATCTCCGCAGGAATTCCGTTGCCATTATCTCTAATTCGGATCTCAACTCCTTTTTCTAGTTTTTTCGTGCTGACTGTGACTGTCGGTTTATAGGTAGCGTGCCTGTTACTTCCTTCTATCGCCAGTTGTTGTTGCTTTTCAGCAACAGCATAAAAGCCATTGTTTATTAGGTTCAAAATGACTCGTCCTATGTCTTGAGAAGCCACTTCCAATTTCGGCAAATTTGAATCAAGATCTAATTTGAAATCGGCGTTAAATGATTTGTCCTTTGCCCGTAAACCATGGTAGCTCAATCGCAAGTATTCATCCGCCAACAAATTGATATCAGTGAGCTCCTTCTGTCCCGAATTATTTCGGCTATGTTGAAGCATCCCTTTGACAATTGAATCTGCCCGCTTGCCATGAGAATTTATTTTCGAAAGGTTTTCGGATATATCACCTAATATCTCATCGATCAATCCCTCGTCTTGAGCCGACTTTGCCTTATTTCGCTCCTCTTTTATTTCTTGAATCAATTCGTTGCTAACCTCTGAGAAGTTATTCACAAAATTCAGGGGATTCTGAATCTCATGAGCAATGCCAGCAGTAAGCTCTCCCAAAGAGGCCATTTTTTCGGACTGGATCAGTTGTTCTTGGGTAGCTTTTAGCTCTTCTATTGATTTATTCAATTGAGCAGTCCGGTGCTGAACGCGCTCTTCCAGTAATCTATTTTCTTTTTTCAAGTAGTTAGATCTAATCTGTACCACCGTGTAAATCAACAGCCCCAAAACAAAAATATAGATCAAGAACGCCCACCAGGTAAACCACCAAGGAGACTTAATAGTAAAGGAAAATTCTGCGGGCTGACTCCATACTCCATTAAATCCTTTTGTAATTACTTTGAAAGTGTACTCACCAGGAAGCAAGTTGAAGTAGGTTTTCGAAATAGAGTTTTTGGTCAAATCTGACCATTTCTGATCAAATCCTTCTAGCACGTATCTAAACTCTATTTCATCCCTGCTTTTGATAGATGGATTGGAATAAATGAACGTAAGAGAGTTTTGATGATGTGGGAGAACCAATCCAATCGGTACTTTAGTCTTTGCGTCTAAGCTATCCCATTGAATATTGTTTTCATTAAGGATCTCGGCAAGTTCGTTTTTATCTTGGATCAGGCTATCTGGCAAGTCCAAGTTTTCAACTTTTTGATTTCTGGCAAAGAAAGCAGGAGATTCATCCATCACCTTGACTCCTGTCAATTCTACTTTCGCATCAGCGCTAGAGCTAGTTATTGGATCTTGCAGATTCACTGTTAAAATAGGCGAGGCAGACCACCAAACTCTTCCATCTTCCAAGACTATCGCAGTGGATTGATTATAATCCGTAAAAGGGAACCCTTCAGCTCGACCGTAGTTAGAAAATCTCCAGCCTTGATTGGCACCGCCTTGCTCAGGCTGATCGATCACTACAATCCCATTTTCAGTACCAAGTTGGAGTCGTCCCTGAGACTCAACCATGTCGTATAAGCCTTCTGGGATTAATCCATGAACTTTATTTACATGTGTGATGGAATCACGAGCAGGATTTATGATGGAAATCCCTTTACCTCCACCAATAATCAAGCGTTCATCGGCTGTAAGAAGTAATATAGACTGGTCATTGGTAGGTAAGCCTTCCAAAATACCGAAATAGCTGATCGTGTCTTTTTCCGGGTCAATCACATTAATTCCTGAATCTGTCACAAGCCATATTTTGTGCGCGGCATCCTCTTTAATCCCCCAGACAGTATTACTAGCAAGCCCAGAGAATGCATCAAGTTTTTTTATTGTTCGTTTTGCGCGATCAAATACGATCAATCCATTGTTTGAAACAATCCATAGCGTTCCATCATCTCGTTTGATTGCTCGCCAATTTACAATAGCAGTCTCAGCATTTCCGGCGTATCCAGTGAGAGTATTATTCCTCAAATCCAAAATATTAAAGCCGCCAAAAGCTCCGATAAAAAATAAATCATCGTCTAATTTGTTAATCCCCCGCTGATTATTGGGGCCAATATTTTCAGGGACTTTTAGCTCTTGGAGCTTATTTTCTTTGGGAGTATAAATCATCAAACCTGCATAGGTGCCAAACCAAATTCGCTCCTTGCTATCTTGAACAATCCCCCAAGTATCATTGCTCAAGAGGCCATCATCAGTAGTAAAATGCCTGGAATCCATGCCTGAAGGATCATAAATCGCCAAGCCTTGAAGCCATGAACCTGACCAAAACAAGCCTTCCTGATCGAATGCTATCGTCGCTGGCGGCCCTTGCCCAGTCAAATTTGATTTGGTTTCTATACTTTTAATCGTTCCTTTTTCAGGATTGTAGATGCTGAAAAATTGATTCGATCCAATCCAAACATTCTTTTCCTTATCCAAAGCGACTGAAATAGGAGAGCCGTCAAATCCCTGATCTACTCCTAATCGAGTAATTGTAGAATTTTCTAAGGAAATACTTGAAAGCCCCTGAGAAAAGCCTGAAATGAAGATCTCTCCTGTTGATGTCTCTGTAAAGTCATAGGTTCCAAATCCATTTAAACCATTTTGGGCATCTATGAGCTTCATCTTTTCACGGTCAGCATCAACCACCAAAACACCTAAATTTAGCCCAATCCAAAGGTTATTTTTGGAATCGATGTAAGACCCTAGTGAATTATTGATTTCTAAACCCAACGAATCCAAATTAATGTCATAGATTTTTCTGTTCTTCAAATCGACAAATTTGTGCTCATTGGCCGTTCTACCTCCCCAATAATTCCCGTCTTGATCAACATTGCCACGGGAAAATCCATAAGAGAGTTCGACAGTTTCAACCAACTCTTTCTCAAAATCAACAATCACGATTCCTTTTTGAAAGCTGGATACAATCAACCTCCCATCCGGTGCAAAATCCAAATCGGATATGGAGTTAACAGCTCCTGTGAAGTCACTTTTTACAATGGTATATAAGTGAAATTCGCTTCCTGTAAATTTTACCAATCCTTTTTCGGTAGCCAACCAATGCACCCCATCCGGGCCAATCACTTGGTCAAAAATGGTATTTCCAGGCAATCCTTGACCATTGGAAAGACTCAAAATTCCTGCATTTACATTTTCTAACTTTAAAGGAGTCACTACCGCCGTGACAATCGGCTCTGGTAATCTTGTGATGTAACTGACTAATGAATCCGACTCAATAATGAGTTCAAAAGGGAATTCAGGCAATTTTTCCCAATCAAAGGATGTTTTGTCTACTGGTTTTTTAAGGGGAACTTCTTCCTGAATAAAAAATGGTTTGGAAGGTATACGGTTCAAGTCAAATTGCATGGTTTTCCCAACTGGCACATATTCGCTGGCGACTTCTTTCCATGCGATCGGTTTGCCTTCGGGAATTTGGAAAGGAATTGCCTTGGGTATTTCAAATCCTGATGGATTCTCTGGCACAGGCACTTCCACTTTTGTTTGGCAGGAAAAAAACAAAAAACCACCCAGTAGCACTAAGGCAGAGGCTTTATAAATGGTGTTTCGAATTTTCATTTTTAGCTCATTTAGTTAAAATGGGAAGTTCAATACTAATTTCTGTTCCTATACCTTCAGTTGATTGGACTGAAATCTCACCACCGTGTGCCTTAATAATATCATAGCTCAATGACATTCCAAGGCCAGTTCCCTGACCTGTTGGTTTGGTGGTAAAGAAGGGTTGAAATATTTTCAGTTTCGTAGCTTCCGACATTCCCATACCATTGTCCTTTACTTGAATCAAGATTTTATTTTCTTTCATTTTGGTGGATACTTCCACGGTAGGCTTATAGGGCTTTTCTCCTGTTGTCGAATTGCCCAGGCTAGCTTTCTTCTGATTTACAGCATAAAAAGCATTGTTGATCAAATTCAAAAACACCCTGCCTATATCCTGAGAAATCAAGTCAGCTTTAGGTAGCCCATCAGCTAAGTCAGCCTTAAAATCTGCATTAAAGCTTTTGTCTTTAGCACGAAGGCCATGATAGGAGAGGCGCAGGTATTCATCCAACAGTTCATTGATATCTGTGGCTACCTTCACTCCTGTACTTGTTCTGGAATGTTGAAGCATTCCTTTTACAATCCCGTCGGCTCGCTTTCCATGAAGGTTAATTTTGGAAAGGTTTGATTTAATATCACCTAAAATTTCTGTGACCAATGCTTCATCTCTTTCCTCGGGAGATTTTGCCCGTTCTTCTTCTAACTCGTGAATCAACTCATTACTTACTTCTGAAAAATTATTCACGAAATTCAGTGGGTTTTGAATTTCATGGGCAATGCCAGCAGTTAATTCGCCGAGGGAGGCCATTTTTTCGGCATGGATTAATTGTTCTTGGGTGGATTTAAGATTATCCAGCGTCTTTTGAAGTTCTTCTTTTTGACGAATCAATTCTTTTGTCCGGTCGTTTACTTGGACTTCAAGTTCCGATTTTAGCTTTGCTGTGATTTCAAGCTCTCGCTCCCGTTCGATGGATTTCAATCGTTCGACTTCCAGTTTTTTAGCCTGTTTGCCATTGTTGATCCACATTGCAATCGCCCAAATGAAGGCAAAAATCCCGGCGATCATAAAATAATCCTCGCGCTTTGCATAGAATGATGGAGCAATGGCTTCCACTAAATCTCCAATAATCTGAATGCCAATAATTGGGAGCCAAGAGTACAGGACTTGTTTTCTTTGCGCAAATTCAGGTTTGGTCAAGATCAAATAACTCAATCCTGAAATTGGCAAAAGTGACACCATAGCCGAAAAGAGCTTGGAGCTTGATCCCATTCCCACTTCAACTGCAAATGCGGTAATAGCAGCTGCAAGAACAATATTCAAAGCAAAAAACCACTTGTAGGGAGGTAATTCTCCTTTTCTCGATTTTTTAAAAACGAGCGTTAAAATAATTACTATGATATTTACTCCATTCATAAAACTAGGCTTTCATTTTCCTGAGGACTATTTTCATCAAAAGGTAAGGTAATTATAAATTCTGCACCTTGCTTTATTTCGTCACTCGT
>JAHEBE010000325.1 GCA_024642365.1 Algoriphagus sp. | reverse complement strand
CGATTGATTTTTGTGAAAAAATCAGCTCTGCCAAAGGTTCCAAGCCTTTTTCGCGCGCGATCATTCCTTTTGTCCGGCGCTTGGGCTTATATGGAAGGTAAATATCCTCCAGCTTTGCCATGGTCTCAGCTGATTTAACCTTTGACTCCAAATCCGAAGTCAATTTACCTTGCTCTTGAATCGATTTTAGAACCGCCTCTTTCCTTTTATCCAATTCGCGCAATTGCTCCACCCGATCTCTTATGCCTGCCACTTGAACCTCGTCAAGCTCTCCTGTAGCTTCTTTTCGATAGCGCGAAATAAAGGGAACTGTTCCTCCACCATCTAATAATTCAAGGGTTGCTTTGACTTGATTTGGCCTAATCTGTAACTCCTGGGCAATCTGAAACTCGTAATTCATGCGTAATAATGATAAAATTGAACTGCAAGTTAGGGGCTCTCGTTGAATCCAAAAACCAGAAATGTACGCTTAGTCACTAAGCGTTTGATTTTAAGATTGTAAAATTGAACCCTGGTATTGAAAAATTTGAAAATTAAAAAATTGGAAGATTTACCAATCACCTAAATACTAAAACATTCGAGGCTTCCGAAAAACCTTAATGGATGGCGTTACTCTCGTAAATCATAAATCTTAAATCGTACATGAAAATAGATTGGAAAAAAGAAATCAAAAGTTGGGGCTTGATCCTAAGCATTTTTGCTTTTCTATATTTCACAGGTTTGCTTCCCGTTATTCAGGGAGCCATTCAATCCGTTTTTCTTTCCACGGGACTAATCAAACCAAAGTTGGAGATAGTAGATCTTAAGAATCAAGAGTTCGATTACCGAGGGAAATTTATGGATTTTGAAGGAAATGAAATTCAACTTGAATCCTATCGAGGTAAAACTCTTTTTATCAATTTATGGGCGACTTGGTGTGGGCCTTGCAGAGCTGAAATGCCCCATATTTCTGAACTATATAAATCAATGGAAAACGAACCCAACGTTGAATTTCTGTTGATTGGCCTGGATAATGATATCGAAAAAAGTCGAAGTTTTTTAGCAGGTAAAACCTGGAGTTTCCCAACTGCACATGCCAGTTATGGTCTAAATTCCTCTTTGCAAAGCGAGTCTATTCCCACCACGCTCGTAGTCAATCCCGCTGGCAAAATCGTCTTTTACCAAGAAGGCATGAGCAATTTTAATTCCGATGAGTTCCGGGATTTTTTACGAGAAACTGCCAACTAGACAAGTTATTGGAGCTCCCGAGATTTCAGTTTTTGAGTTTTAGAAGAGAATTCAAAACCTTTTCCTTAGGTAATAAATTCTCTAATCTCAACGAAAAGCTTTAAATTAAAGGGATTCAAAACTCCTTTTATGAAAAATTGTATTGCATTCTTCCTCAGCCTATTCTTAATCATTCCTTCTTTCGCTCAAGAGATTCCGACAGCAGCGGTGCAACTAAAAACAGCTTTGATGGCTGCTCCGGATGAGAAAAAAGAAGGCGCCATGGTCTATGGTTATAGCCCAAAAGGCGAATGGATGGTCCTTAGAAAAGGAACCAATGATCTCGTCTGCATTACAGATGACCCTGCTGGGAAGGGTTTTAGTGTCTCCTGTTATAATTCAAGTGCCGAACCATTTATGGAGCGAGGAAGACAATTAAAAAAGGAAGGGAAAACATTTCAGGAAATTTTTGACGCTCGGGAAGCTGAAGGAAAAAGCGGCAAGCTAAAACTTCCCAAGAATGGAGCTACGTTATTTGTATTGACGGCAGATGATGGAAATTACAATCCAAAAACTGGCGATGTTCAAGACACTTATTTACGATACGTCGTGTATATTCCTTGGGCTACCTCCGAATCGACAGGGCTGCCAATCAAGGCCTATTCCCCTGGAATGCCGTGGATTATGGATCCTGGGACTCATCGAGCCCATATCATGATCAATCCAGCAAAAAATTAAATACAGATTTATTCCACCTATTTCAACTAGTTTAAAGCTGAAGAATTTTGAAAAAGCGCAATTCTGATGTTCTTTTTCATTTTCTTTGAGTACCTATTTCGCTACTATGGTCGAAACCGATGTAATAAAAGACAATCCAAATTCTAACTCAGATACCTGGGTGGATTTGCTTTTGGAAAATTTTCAATCCTTCAATTCGAAAATCAAAGACCAGTCGAATCCCGATGAACTGTATCAGTACATTTTTGAAAAAGGATCGAAACTTCTTTTGACAGCCATTCAAGTAGGTCAAGAAGCATTTGACAATCTGGAGCCTAATGCGAAAGTGACAAGCCCGGATATTTACTTGCTCCACTTTTCATACCCTGATCGGATCAAGAATTTGGGACTTCTTTGTAGAGATGTGCTGCTTCAATTGAGTATTGCTAAACTGAGAAGATCAGAGGACCTGGTCACAGAAGAAGAGTACGAACAGCATCATCAAGAATGTCTGAATTTAATTTCAACGGAATTTGAGCAGAGTCAAAACTATTTTACTAAGGAGCGGGAAACGATGCTTTCCAAACCTGAAGTATTAAAGCGGAAACTCGACTCCATTAAACATCTGGTAAACCCATGGGAGCTGTACAGTTCGCAATTCGACATCATTAATCGACAATTAGAAGAAGTGGATTTGGGGGATAGTCAGCTTAAAGAGACAATTTCCAGCTATTTTGAAATTAAGGAAGTGGTCATTCAAATGCGTGGAAACGTACTTAAAGTGAATGAGCTTTTTGCCAAGAAAGCAAAATCCGCATTGGTAAACCTGAAAAAAATACCGCAAAAAGATAGCCTTGATCAACTCATCGATAGTTTTGAGGAACTTCTCAATTTAGCCGCAAGCCATGAAATCCGATCAGAAGCTGGCATGCGGGCTTTGGAAGATATGGTAAACCAATTGCCTATTCTTACCATTCCCATTGGGTCAAAAGCTGGCTTTCTGGTACAGCGAAAAATTGACTATAGAAAATCAGTTCAAAAATGGATGGATTATGAGATCCTTCCTTATATGATTGATCTTTGGGATAATGAGGAGGCAACATTTTCCCATCTTTTGTCTGTTGCTAGTCAAATACGAACAAGTCTCCGTGTGTCCAAAAAAATGGAAAATCCATCTGGATTTCAAGGAGAAATAAGTTCTTTAAATGGGCTGGTCAAAGAACAAGAAGAGACAATTTCTAAGAGTAAAGAAATGATCCGGCACATCGATGAACAGCTTGCCACAAAATTCAAGGTCACGGAAATCTATCGAGAGGAAGAATATTTAAAGGTTCCTTTACAAACCAACTTTGCGCGATTCACTGGAACAGATCCTGGGAATCTTGGGAAGTTCGCCAAGAATATCAAAAAGTTATTTGAAAATCTGGGTCAGCAAGTCAAAGAGGTAAAGGAAAAGACCCCACATCAAAAGCTGGAAACAGCCCTTGATATACTAGAGACTCGAAATGAAAAAGAGACTCCTGACCATTACCATTCCCTGTTTTTGAACAAGAATTTTATCGGTGATCTATTCCTGGTCAAACGAACAAAATATGAGTCTGAGCTAGAAAAAATAGTCACTAATTGGAATAAAGGCCAAAATCGTTCG
>JAHEBE010000324.1 GCA_024642365.1 Algoriphagus sp. | reverse complement strand
CTTTTTTGGCTGGAGCAAAGTAAAACTGGTAATGAAATAAATTTTGTGAAGCATGAAATTGACCCTTTCTCCTCCCAGTTTCATACGATGCAATGGCTGGATTTAAATGCTGATGGGAAAATGGAATTGCTTACGGGCAAGCGCTATCGAGCACATAATGGAAAAGACCCGGGAGGCAAAGAAGATGCTGGCTTGTACTATTTCCAATGGAACGGAACTTCCTTTACCAAAAACATCATTAGCTATGGCCCACTTGGAATAGGAAAAGGAACTGGACTATATTTCTCTACAGGCGACTTGAATCAAGATGGGAAAATCGATATCGCAGTGGCTGGAAAGGATGGCTTGGTGGTGTTTTTTCAGAAGTAATTAATTATGATTATCCGCAATGATGCCAGTCACCTTAGATTCTTTGCTTATCCGGTTGGAAGACCGATGACCGAAGACCGAAGCAGCCTCAATTCTTAAGTTTAACATGTCTTAAATTGCTTCCCCCACCTTTCTGGTAGAAAAGCGGATTTACATATAACTAAATCTCAGATTCTTTTTTTGCCAAAGAAAAATCAATTTTTAGGATTTTTGACACTAGAATTTCATGCGAATTAGCCCTTGACCTTCAGATTCCTGTGCAAATTCGAAGGGGTAAACGAAAGTTTTACTATATTCCTTATCCCCAAAATTGTAACCGAACATGAAAAATTTCAACAGTCCATTAGATGCTTTTGCATACTGGGTAGATACTACACCCGATAAGGTATTTTTGAGGCAACCGATCAACCGAGTTTTTAAGGAATACACATTTAAAGAAGCTGATCAAGAGATTCGAAAGATCGCAGCTGCCCTAAACGGGATGGGTCTGTCCGACGGCAGTCATGTCGCGCTTCTTGCCAAAAATTGCGCGCATTGGGTCATGGCCGATCTCGCAATCATGATGGCAGGATGTATCTCAGTTCCTTTGTATGCCACAATAAGTGCAGAGTCCATCCATGAAATACTCGTGCACAGCGAATCAAAGGCAATTATTGTGGGTAAGCTCGATGACTACAATCAGCAGAAATCCGGAATTCCAGATATTCCTGTGATAGGCGTGGAACTATATGATATCAAAGCACAATATGGTTGGGATGAATTGGTCTCAAAAAATCAGCCGCTAAAAGGCCTGACCCAGCAAAACCATGAGGAACTCATGACCATCATGTACACCTCCGGAACAACTGGAAGTCCTAAAGGAGTGATGCATACCGTCGGCGCATTCAACACCTTATTGCGTGCTGCAACTGAGGTGATAAAATTACCTGTCCAGCCTAGGTATTTTTCATACTTACCGCTGACCCATATTGCTGAAAGAGCCGGTATCGAATTATCTGCAGTATATCGAGGAGCCTCCATTAGTTTCCCTGAGTCACTGGAAACTTTTGGTGAAGATTTAGCTTCTGTGCAGCCTCAAACATTTTTTGGAGTACCTCGAATTTGGCAAAAATTCCAGGAAAAGCTCCTTGAAAAAATGCCTCAAAAGAAACTTGATCGCCTCACCGGCCTTCCAATTCTAGGAAATATTATCAAGAAAAAAATCAGGACGAAGTTGGGGCTTTCTGCCTCCATGGCAAATTTTTCTGGAGCAGCACCTATCGCCAAGAGTTTGCAAGAGTGGTATTTAAAATTGGGAATAGAGATCAATCAGGCCTATGGCATGACTGAAGACTGTATCCTTTCGCATTTCAATTTACCTGGTTCAAATAAATTTGGGACAGTAGGAAAAGCACTCCCGGGCGTCACCGGAAAGCTTTCAGCCGAGGGAGAAATTTTGATCAAAAGTGACTGCCTGATGAAAGGCTACTACAAAGAGCCTGAAAAAACTGCCGAGATGTTTACTTCAGATGGGTTTCTAAAAACCGGAGATATCGGCGAGTACGATCATGATGGCTATTTGACCATCACTGGCCGCGTCAAAGATCAGTTCAAAACTGACAAAGGAAAATACATCAGTCCTGCCCCGATTGAATTGGAATTATTGAAAAATGGGGACATCGATCAGGTTTGTATTGTCGGAACAGGGATTCCACAGCCAATTGCCTTGGTGGTGGTTTCTGCTTTGGGCAAAGCAAAAAAGAAATCAGAATTGGAAAATTCATTGATGGGCACAGTTAAAGAATTGAATGAAAGCCTGGAGAACTATGAAAAAATCGCCAAAGTGATCATCATGGAGGAAGATTGGTCTGTCGACAATGGCCTTTTAACTCCTACCCTCAAGGTGAAAAGAAACCGAGTGGAAGGAATTCATATGGATCGCTATAGCAATTGGTTTGAATCACCAGACAATGTCGTTTACGAGTAATTAAATAGCTTAAAGTCCCTAATTTCTTAATGTCCAAATCTGATTCTGAACTAAGTGCAAAAGTAAATCCTGCTGTCGATGAGTACTTGCTTTCGGGCTGCATGCGATGTTCACTTGGTGCTACACCAGCTTGCAAAGTGCATCAATGGGTCAAACCCTTAGAAAAGCTCCGGCAACTCTTATTGGAAAGCGAATTGCAGGAAGATCGTAAATGGGGAATGCCAACCTATACTTTAGCCGATAAAAATGTGATCATGCTTTATGCTTTTAAAGACTCCTGTAATGTGAGTTTTATGAAAGGATCACTGATGGCTGACCCAAAGGGGATTTTAGAACTCCCGGGGCCCAATTCACATGTTGCCAGAATCATTCGATTCAAGGAAGAAGCTGATGTAGATCGACTGAGTGCTGATCTTGTGAAATACATCCAAGAGGCTATTCGAGTAGAAAAATCAGGGGAAAAAGTCCCTGAAAATCCTCGAGGAGGCATGGATATTCCCGCTGAATTAGACGCTAAATTTGAAGAAAATCCCGGTCTGGAAGAGGCATTTTACAAACTCACTCCAGGCAGACAGCGCGGCTATTTGATTCATTTCACAGGCGCTAAGCAATCAGCAACAATAAGCGCTCGGATAGAGAAATGTCTACCAAAAATCTTTGAGGGAAAGGGAATGCAGGACCGGTAAGTTTGCGGTTATTTCACCTCCACTACAAACCGTTGATAGCGAGTCATGGGATGAACCCCATTATCTTTTACCTCGGCGATTACATGAATCAGCCCAGTGGAGTTAGGATCCAACTTCAATTCCGCTTGGTTACTCACCGAGGTCAAAGAAGCAATTCCTTGATAGCTTCCCACCTCCTTATAAATCCAAAATTTGGTTGTAAGGGTATCCCCATCCGGATCGGAAGTTTCTACACTCAAGGTGAGGTTTTCTCCAGGCTTGGCTTCCAGCCGATTTGATCCGATCGCTTTTACGAGAGGAGGATGGTTTGCCTCGGCATAATCCAGAATACACCAATCTGCCCGCGCTGCAAAATCTTCTTGAATCGCCTCAACCCAACGAATTTGAGGGTAAGTCGCGTCCAAAGTATCAGTAAAAGGATTGAAATCCATAGCTTCAGCTCCATCTTCCCAGCGGTTAGGCTGAGCTGCTGACTGGACTAACCTACCTCCCCAGCCTCCCCAATTGGGCTGGTCAAGATTATCCAACCCCACATTGATCAAATGCAAATAGG
>JAHEBE010000323.1 GCA_024642365.1 Algoriphagus sp. | reverse complement strand
GTTGAGTGCTGGGATAAAATCACTGATTGAATCCAATTAAGGTATAAAATTTGGGCTCACCTACCTACGAAGTTTAAAATGGTCAATAATCAATGAAATTGTTTTCGTGATTGAAGAAAGTCAATTCAGTCGACCTTCCAATTTTCCGTTATCATAATTTCACCACTCTCTCCCAACAGGAATCAGCTTCCAATTTTGATCGAAGTAGGGAGTTTGGGCATAAAACCACTGATAGATTGCACGAGGGGATTTTGCAAATTCCGGGTCCGCAGTTTTTTTCTGTTCAAACCGCGACTTGAGATCGGAATCTTCTACCAGCATCTTGGCGATCAAAGGCTCCATGATATAGGACTCCATGTATTCGGTTTGGGTAAAAATAGTGTTGAAATAACCCCACTGAAAAAAGCTGTCCACAGATTCAGGTTCCATTAGAATGACTGCTAATTCGCCTAGGGGCTGGTTCGTTTTGACGCGAGCTGAACCTGGTTGGAGCGTAGTAGTCCGATAGCTTCGGCTTAGCTCAAAGGACTGAACTCGCATCATTCCTTCATAGGGTTGTGTTCCCATTTTATAGTTATCCACAGTCGAGAACTCGAGTTTGATCTCTTTTGATTCTGTTAAAGTTTCGAGTTCAATCCCATGTTGTTTCATCTTTTCAATGATATTCCCCCATTCTGCAGGAATCCAATAAGCTTTAGGGATCGGTACCGAAAGCTCAGGTACATCCATCAATAAGCTTGGGACTAGCTGGGTGATTGGCATACCCTCCCATTGAACATAGTCCGCACCGGTTATTGGAGATTTGACGGTGGAGGAAGCGATTCCCAAAAATTGCATGGAATCAGCAAGTGTTTCCCGAAATTTGAATTTGACAGGAATTGATTCTTTCGGTTGGTTGGAATCAGATTTCACAGCAGATTGTAAAGATTCAAAATGATCGCCTAGTGAATTGATCGCCTGCTCCAGGAAAACATAAGTGCCTAAGACCCGCTGCTCGAATGGCTTCAGCGAATGATTCTCAATCAGGATCGAAGCCATATGCCGAATGTCGCCATAAGTATGAGAGAACCTTGGGCTAAAAGAAAAAGCAATATTTCCTGCTGAAAAATCATTTCCATTTGCAGCGAATAATAATGGGCCCGGAATATGTCCCTGGTCTTTCAACGCTTGGTCGACTTCCGGCTGAAAGAATGTGGATAACCATGCCGAAAGTGCTGGAGAGTATCCGCCAGTGGCGACATAGCCATAGGTGATGTCGTACTGATAATCTGCCCCGTCTGTGACGTGGACATCGATATACAGATCCGGATCGTATTTGTTGATAACATTGGCTATCGTTTTGATTCCAGCAGTTTCGAGTTTTGTATAATCCCTATTGAGGTTCAGATTTTGGGCATTTGTTCTCCAGCCCATTTCCACAGGCCCACGCTGATTCACTCGTCCAAATTGGCTTCTTCGCTCATGGCCATCCACATTGAGAATAGGGATAAATAGAATATTTGCTTTGGTCAAAAGTTCTTTTTTGTCACCTAATGCGATGTCTCGAAGAAGCATCATGCCTGCATCTTTTCCATCGATTTCACCGGCATGAATTCCAGCCTGAATTAAAATCAGGGGCTTTTTGGATGTGGATAACTCAGAAGCTGAAAAATCCTGATCCAATGAAGCGATGACCAAATGAATGATTCTTCCTTGCTCGGATACGCCTGCATTAGTCATCGTGAGGTAGGCAGATTCTTTGGAGAGCTTTTCTAGCCAAGCCATCGTTTCCTTATAGTCTGGAGAAGCGATTCCCCCTGACTCTTCAAATGGTGTAATCCAAGGGTCTGAAGGATCCACCAATAAACTTTTACTTTTCCCTTCCCAAGGCTGAACTGGAGGCATGATCTCTTGGGCCGCTAATTGCCCGATGGAAAGGATCAAAAAAAATAAAATGGAGAGGGATAGTTTTCTAGTCATAAGTTGGTGATGAATGTTCAATTGATTTTTGAAAAGAATGAAAAGCTTATTTTTCTTCTTTTCTGACGGCCTTGATGAGGTCGTCTAAATAGTCGGTTTGAATTTCCTGGATTTCCAGGAGCTTCTTGTTCTGATGGACAAGCAAATGGTCGATTTTTTCACTGAGTAATTTAATCTCCAATTCTGCTTTTAGGTTGATTTTGTAATCATGTTCGCTACGCTGTCGATCTTTGAATTCCTGTCGATTTTGACTCATCATGATGATGGGCGCTTGGATTGCGGCTAAGCATGAAAGAATCAGATTCAATAAAATAAAGGGATAGGGGTCAAAAGCTTTGGTCACGAGCAGGAAAATATTCGTAGCGATCCAAATCAAAATGAAGCTAAAGAAAAAAGTGATAAAGGCCCAGCTACCTCCAAAAGTGGCGATTTTATCGGCAAGGCGATCTCCAAAACTTAGTTTCTCCTCGATTTCATCCTGAATATTTTCCGAGAGGATCGAATTAGACTGGATGGCTTGCATCACATCCTGATCAATTTTCGCCAATTCTCCCCGCTCTTGAAGAATCAAAAAGGTGAGGTATTTTCTTCGATATAAATTTAACTCGCTTATCGTAATAAAATTTGTATGCCCGAACCCGGGGAATTCTGAATTGATGAGCTGTTGAATTCCTTCACGGATATCTTCGAATTTCACTTCCTCTCCTTTTGGAATAGTTGTATTACTGATATGTGAAACCTCCATGAGCTTGGGATTAATTTCCTCCAAAATACAAAAAAGCCCAAGCTTGACAGGCAAACTTGGGCTTTCATTTTTAAATTGCTGACTTAGGAATTATACATGATTTCGTAGTATTCCCTAGCCATTCTATTACTTTCAAATTCGTTCTGAACATCATCCATTCCCTGATAAACGATTTTTCTCCAAGCCTCAGGCTGATCGTAATAGGTAGGCAAAATCTCTTTTTCCAACACGTCAAAGAGGTTGTTCATGTCAAATTCATCCTGGTCGGGAACGGGCATCGTATGGTAATCTGCGGCAGGAACGATGAAGCTGTTTTTACCATGATCGGCAAACTCACAGATCCAGCCATCGAAGGTGGAAAAGTTGACCGAACCGTTCATGGAGGCCGTCATGCCAGAAGTTCCGGAAGCCTCGCGAGGCACTCTCGGGTTGTTCAACCACACATCAGAAGCCTGCTTCAGTCGCTTGCTCAGTGCTAATTCATAACCCACGCAGACGGCGATATTTGGATAATTTTTTGATAAATGCACCAGCTGGTTAAAAACGGAAATCGCACCGTAATCCATCGGATAAGGCTTTCCAGCCCAAATAATCTGGATTGGATGGGTAGTGTTTTTCATCAATTTGTCAAAACGCGCCATATCTCTGGTCAATAAATCTGGACGCTTGTAGCTCGCAAATCTTCTCGCCCAAACGATCGTCAAAACTGTTGGGTCGAATAATTTTCCGGTTTGATCTGCAACGATTTCGAAAGCCCGCTTTTTCAGGTAATATTTTCGGTCTTCAAACTTTTCCACATCATCAGCGGCTCTGTAGCGATAGAGTTGTTTATCTGCCCAATATTTGAAATTCTGGGAGTTGGTCACATGCGTGA
>JAHEBE010000322.1 GCA_024642365.1 Algoriphagus sp. | reverse complement strand
AGAAAGTAATTATTTTGAAAAAGCGCTGGTTTTTAAATATCATTTTTTCACTCACTTGTGTTTTCACACAAGTGAGTTTTACTTTTTCCCAATCCCAGCCCATTAAACCTGAGGAAACCAAAATCGGGTTAGTACTTAGCGGTGGTGGAGCCAAAGGAATGGCTCACGTCGGAGTCATTCGAGCTATGGAAAAGGCTGGGATAAAAGCAGATTATGTGGTTGGTACCAGTATGGGTTCAGTAGTAGGTGGTCTATATGCGCTTGGCTATAATTCCTACGAACTTGAAAAAATTATCCGATCTATTGATTGGGATTTATTGCTTTCTAACCGGGTGAGTTTTGAAGCGATCTCTTTTGAAGAAAAGGAATATTACAATCGCTATCTGCTCGAGTTTCCTGTCGTGGATGGGAAAATCTCTTTTCCTACCGGATTGATTGAAGGGCAGACACTTTCTGATGTATTGCATTACTATACCTGGCCTGCCATTCAGTATGAGAATTTTGATCAGTTTCCTATTCCATTTCGATGTGTCGCAACCAACATCAGTAATGCACAGCCTATTGTATTTGATTCTGGTTACTTGCACAATGCCTTGCGTTCCAGTATAGCAATCCCAACTGTTTTTTCAGCGTTCGATTTGGATAGCACGCTAGTGGTGGATGGAGGCGTGGTGAATAATTTCCCAGTGGACGTGGTCCGATCCATGGGAGCTAATTTTGTAATTGGCGTCAATGTTTCCGATGAGGATTTCGTTGCTTCCGAGGATTTGGGGAGTTTCGCGGCGATTTTAATGCAATTGGCGATGGCTGAATCCTTGCGAAAAACAAAGGATAACATTGAGGACACGGATATTTACATCAAGCCAGATCTTGGGATTTATTCGACAGGAAGCTTCAGTTCCTTCGATGAAATTTTGAAATTGGGAAATAAGACTGGGGAGGAATTCCAAGAAGTTTTCCAACAATTGGCCGATAGCTTGGGGAGAACTGATTCATCAACAGGCATTGGGTTAAATTCACAGCCAGTAGAAATCAAGAAAATAGATGTTCAAGGAAACCAGATTATTTCAAAAGAATTGATCCTCGCCAAGCTTAAAATAAGTTCCGGTGAAAAAGTAACTCGAGAGGAGTTAGAAGAAGCAGTCAATAGGATTTTTGGTGTTAATGCTTTTTCCAAGGTTGATTATACACTTACCAAAGATTCCGAAGAAGGTTTTGAGCTGACTGTGAAAGTAAAAGAAAAGCCAGCAACCCTTTTAAATACGGCCTTCCACTACGATAATCAATTCTCAGCTGGGATAATTTTTAACTTGACTAAGCGAGATTGGATCGGAAAATCATCACGTGCGGTATTTGTGGCTGATGTTTCTGAAAATCCAAAGTTTAGGTTTGACTATTATAAATACACGGGAAAATCTAAAAAATTCGCATTCAATCCACGCTTAAATATCCTTCGCAGAGAACTTCCTCAATATGAAAACGGAAAAGTTCAAGAGGTATATGTCGAGCGAAATAATAACTTTTCGATCAATATGATTTCAACCTCTTCCAGAAAGCAATCCTTTGTTTTTGGGGGGATTTTTGAGGCTAGTAAATCCAGAAGTAAAATCAGTGTCACAGTGCCTGAGGACATCAGAAATGTCTATCAGAATTTTGCAGGGATACGTTTCCGATATTACCGAAACTCACAAAATGATCGAAATTTCCCGACAAAAGGAGCAGAAAGTCTTATTGAACCGATTTTTAAATTCAAAAATTGGGTAGGGGTAAACATCCGAAATGGAGCTGATACCATATTCCTGGATGCAGGTGGTACTCCAGTCGGTTTACCGAGTGATTTTTTTAAGGAATATGTGAGCTTCTTGACTCCTAATCCGCACATATCTTTTTATGGGAAGTATACCAAATACTTTCATTTGAGTAAAGGATTTCAACTAAAACCTGAACTCGCTACGGGGATCACTTTTGGGACAGAGAATCAAGGGAAAATCTATAATGAATTCTTTGTCGGAGGCCATCAAAATATCCGATACACGGATACCCGGTTTTGGGGCTTGAATTATGGGGAAATTACTGCTCCAAATTTTTTCAAGGCGGGTCTTGATCTTCAGGTTATCCCCATTAAAAAAATCTATTTAAGAGCTGGGATGAACTGGTTGGGTTTAAGTGATTACGTTTCTTTTGATGATCCGGAATTCCCTGAAAAAATCTTCAGAAAAGACAAATACCTAGGCTACGGAGTAGACCTTTCCTATCAATCTATCATAGGACCTGTGAGTATTGGGGTTTCAAGTAACTCAAAAGACAAAGTAGTAAGAGGTTATTTTTCATTAGGTTATTCCTTCGGTTATTCAGATCGATAAGATTTTTTTATCCTTTGATCAGAGCATTTTTCCGTTGAAGGAGTAATCGGGATTAGGATGTATTTTTTAGGATTCAAAAGCTTATATTTTACCGTAAATTCTTGAATTGTACTCATGAACAGAAGAAAATCATTACAACTTATTGGAGGTTCTGCGATTGGAGTCGCAGGCTTAATATTTGCCGATTGGAAATGGCAAATCTTGGATCAACTGAATCATACTGGATTTTTTACTTTCAAAGAAGAGGAGACGATCAGTGCAGTTGCTGAAACGATTATTCCTGAGGGACTTCCGCCAATTTTACCAAACCCAGAGGCCAAGCCAATAGGAGCATTGAGCACTGGAACGGATCAGTATATGAAAAAAGTCTTTGAACATTGCTACGAAAAGGAAGATCAGGATCTAATCAAATCTCACTTGAATTCCTTGGTTGAAAAAGGATTTCTAAAAGCATCAAAAGAAGAACGAGAAGCAATGCTGATGGCTCTTTCCAATTCTGAAAATGAAGGGGATCAAGAATTTTTTAAAGTCATGAAATCTGAAACCATCACTGGTTTTACCACTGTCAAAGAAGTGATGGTAGATTACCGAAATTACAAGGTCGCTCCTGGAATCTATACCGGTTGTGTAGATGTCACCTCTAACGCTTAAAAACATGCTGCAAGACTCAAAAGAAAAAAGAACATACGATGCGATCGTCATAGGATCAGGAGCCTCTGGGGGCTGGGCTGCGAAAGAACTCTGCGATGCAGGATTGAAAACCTTGGTTTTGGATAGAGGTCGGATGGTCCGACATATTGAGGACTACCCTACTGCTTCAAAGGCACCTTGGGAATTTGAATTTCGTGGAAATATCCCCTTAGAGAAGCGTGCTGGACTTGCTGATTGGTCTATGAAGCGCGAGGAAACTGTCCAGTGGGCAATGTCTGCTGATGAGCAACCAGTAATTTTTGAGAAGCCATTTCGCTGGTGGAGAAGCTATCACGTTGGGGGGAAATCTCTTCTTTGGGCGAGAGCCACGCAGCGTTGGTCAGATTTTGATTTTAATGGGCCAGCTCGAGATGGGTTTGCTGTGGATTGGCCGATTCGTGCAAAAGATTTGAATCCTTGGTACGAACATGTGGAGCGATTCGCTGGAATCGCAGGGGCAAAAGACGGATTAGCCGAATTACCGGATTCTGAAGTGATGCCAGGTTTTGAATTGAGCTGTATTGAA
>JAHEBE010000051.1 GCA_024642365.1 Algoriphagus sp. | reverse complement strand
AATTCCCACCGCATATTTCTGGAGGTTTGGGCACCGCTTGTTATGGGCTTGTCAAAGGCATGGTTCATCATAATCAAGAAGTGATATTTGTCGTCCCAAAATTATGGGGTGATGAAGAACCTATGGCTGATTTTGTAAACGCATCGGATATCTCCATCGATTACAGGGAAAAGAAATTCAAGTCTATTTGGAAGAATCTAACCTACCTGGAAGTCAGCAGTTTTTTAGTGCCTTATTTAGGTCCAGAAGAATACCAAAAATTTACCGATTACGCCATTCATGATCGAGCGGACGTTGACGAAAGTATTTTTACTACGAAATATGAGTTTAGTGGTAAATATGGTAAAAATCTCATGGAAGAAGTTTCTCGATATGCTTTGACTGGAGCACAAATTGCTCGAGATAGAAAGGATTTTGATATTATCCATGCTCATGATTGGTTATCTTTTCCCGCAGGAATTGCAGCAAAAGAAATCAGCGGAAAGCCTCTTGTTGCGCATGTTCACGCGACCGAATTTGATAGGTCCGGTGAAAGTGTTAACAAACCAGTTTATGACATTGAACGTGCCGGAATGCACGCTGCAGATCATGTTTGCGCGGTTAGTCAGTTGACCAAAAACACGATTATTAAAAAATATGGAGTGCCTGCTCATAAGGTAAGTGTTCTTCATAATGCGGTTTTAGATGCTTCAATCATCAAATCGACTTACAATAAAAAGGTCCCTGAGAAAATAGTCACTTTTCTGGGTAGAATTACCTTCCAAAAAGGTCCAGAATATTTTGTGGAAGCTGCTAAAAAAGTCATCGAAAGAGATCCAAACGTCCGCTTCGTAATGGCCGGTTCCGGAGATCTTTTAAACCGAATGATCGATCGTGTTGCGGAACTTCGAATTGCAGACAAATTCCATTTCACCGGCTTTTTGAAGGGCGATGACGTAGATCACATGTATGCTATCAGTGATGTATACGTGATGCCTTCTGTTTCCGAGCCTTTCGGGATTTCACCACTTGAAGCAGTGCGGCATAATACCCCTGTGATTATTTCCAAGCAATCTGGTGTTGCAGAAGTTCTTGACAATGCGATCAAAGTGGATTTTTGGGATATTGACGCCATGGCGGATGCAACCTTTGCTTTGCTTCATTATGAGGGCATTTCCAAAATGTTCAAAGAGCTGGGGACCGAAGAATTGAAAAAATTAAAATGGGAGCATGTGGCTGCCAAACTTGTCACTGTCTATCAAAAAATATTAGCTGAGAAATCATGAGAACCATCTGTTTTTACTTCCAGGTACACCAACCTTATCGATTAAAACCATATCGTTTTTTTGACATTGGGGAAGATCATCATTATTGGGACGATTTTCTAAACAGAAGTGTCATGCGGAGGGTAGCTCAGAAATGCTACTTACCAATGAATGCGCTTTTGCTTGAATTAATCCAAAAGTATAAAGGAGGATTCAAAGTGAGTTTTTCCATATCAGGGACTTTCTTGGACCAGATGGAATCCTATGCTCCTGATGTTTTGGAAAGCTTTCAGAAATTAGTAGCTACCGGACATGTCGAACTATTAAATGAAACCTACGGTCACTCCCTAGCATCACTGAAAAGCAAGGCAGAATTCCAGGATATGGTCACGCGCCATCAAGAAAAAGTAAAAAGGCTTTTCAATGGCTATACTCCAAAAGTTTTTAGAAACACCGAATTAATCTACTCGGATCAAATCGGAGCTATGGTCGCCGAAATGGGTTATGAAGGAATTTTAACCGAAGGAGCGAAGCATATTTTGGGATGGAAAAGCCCCAATTATGTCTACTGCAACAGCATCGAGCCAAAGCTAAAAGTGCTTCTAAAAAACTTCCAACTCAGTGACGATATCGCTTTTAGATTTGGAAATAAAACTTGGGCAGATTACCCATTGACTACAGACAAATTTGTGAAATGGATAAACAGTGTTCCTCAGGCAGAGGAAGTGATTAATCTCTTTATGGATTATGAAACCTTCGGCGAACACCAATGGGCGGAAACCGGAATTTTCGAATTCATGAAACACCTACCTGAAGCAGTATTTAAACATACCAATTATGGATTTTCAACTCCATCTGATGTATTAGCGCAAGTCCAACCAATTGGGAAAATCACTGTTCCTACTCCAATTTCATGGGCAGATGAAGAGCGGGACTTAACAGCATGGTTAGGTAACGATCTCCAAGACGAAGCTTTTGCCAAACTTTATGAATTAGAAAAAATGGTCAATGAGATTGATGATCCGGAAATTAAAAGAGACTGGACCTATCTACAAACTTCAGATCATTTCTATTATATGTGTACCAAGTTTTTCTCAGACGGGGATATTCACTCCTACTTCAGCCCTTATGATTCACCTTACGATGCATTTATAAATTACATGAACGTGTTAAGTGATTTTGTTTTAAGACTAAAAGAAAAAGCAAAAGAAAAGGAATAGGATAAATCACCTCCCATTGAAAAGACCGAAATGTTGTATTTCGGTCTTTTTTTGTTTCAAAAACCACCATGATTCCCATGCATTAGAAGAAATAGCGCCCTGAATCGCAAATTATTTCATAGGGCAAATGACGTATTTTTTGAGGGACAATGGATTCACTTTTTAAACGGAATAACATTCAACAAACTTAAAATCAGTAGGTTGTGACAATATTTTTGCCTTCGCCTCTCTTTCTTCTCCCCGCAGGAGTTTTATGAGTTTAGGTTCTATCCTCTATTTTAGCAGAGACAAAAACAAACTTGTTTCAAAGCAAAATCACGAATTATGAAAACTACTTTATTAACCACTTTATTGATCTTGATTGGAATCTTCCAGCCAGCTGACCCTTATATTTCTACAAAGGATTATGAGGTGGGAGCTTTTCACAGAGGCAAACAATCCTCAAAATCACCCAAGCGAGTTTATATTCAAAAGTTTCGCGCACTATTTGAAGTATTTGAAGAAGCCTCCGCGAGTACTAAGGGCACGACAAATGACCGTGCAAACAGAAGTACTACGGTATCTGGCACCAAAACTAGCATGGGTGTTCAGCTTAGCGGTGTAGATATTCCTGATTTTCAAAAATTAGTCGATGAGGCCTATGCTGATTTTGTAGCTCAACTTGAGGCGGATGGCTTTGAAATCATTACCGCAGAAGAAGCGGGGAAAACTGATTACTACTCTGGCTACACCAAACTCAAAGGTGGAGCATCTTCAACAGATCAAGCGACTGGATACGTAATGGTTACTCCCCAAGGATATGATTATTGGGTAAAAGGGGTTGCAAACGATGGTCGTGAAAAAGGAACATTTACAGATACTAGCTCAAAACTTTCTCAAGATTTAGGAGACGCTTATGTAGCAGAGGCTACATTTATTTTCCCATTTGTGGCCTTAGATGCAAGTTCAACAAGTTTTGCAAATTACGCTTCCTCTAAGGTCAAAGCCGATATTAATTTGAGATTGGCAGCTGCAGTCGGGACCATGGATAACGAGCAAATGAGTTTAGGAAAGTTCGCTAAAGGGTTCACTACTTCACCTACTTCAGGTCGCATAGCTTCCCAAGTCCGTTTTGTAGCTGGCCACATGGCTAGTGCTCCTCTGTTTGATTCTTCCACAGGATTAAAAAGAGATGTGTATTTCGGGGGAGTGTTTGCTACTGATAAACTAGTAGAAGTAACTTCTGCTGAAGTCGCAACATTTAGTAAAACTGAGTATCCTCAGCTCGTAATGGTCTCTGGCGGCGAGTTGAATTTGGCATCACACTATGTAGGTTGTGACAAAGATGCTTATATCAAGGCTGCCAAAGGCTCCATGACAGAATTGATAGGAAGCGGAATTTATAATTTCAAAACACTAGTCAAAGACTAAAATTAATCACATTTTAAAACACAAAAGGCTAGATCATCTCTAGCCTTTTGTGTTTTAGATATTTCTATAGATCAATAACTCTCCGATTCATTCGGGAAATCTTTTGACTTCACGTCTTTGATGTAATTTTGAAAAGCTTCCATCATCATACCCTGAAGGTCCGCATATTGTCTTAAAAATCGCGGCTTAAATTCCTGCGTAATACCCAGCATATCATGCATTACTAATACTTGACCATCTACACCCCCTCCGGCGCCTATTCCAATCACAGGTATTGATAATGCCTTTGCAACTTTAGTCGCTAACTCTGCCGGAATTTTTTCTAAAACGATAGCAAAACATCCACAAGCTTCTAAAATTTTTGCATCCTCGATCAACTTATTGGCTTCTGCCTCTTCCTTTGCCCGCACAGTGTATGTTCCAAATTTATAGATCGACTGGGGCGTCAAACCCAAATGACCCATAACAGGAACTCCAGCACTAAGAATTCGGATTACAGACTCTTTAATTTCCGCTCCACCTTCAACCTTTACAGCATGAGCGCCAGATTCTTTCATGATCCTAATAGCTGACCGAAGCGCCTCTGAGCTATTCCCCTGATAATTCCCAAAAGGAATATCAACTACGATAAAGGAACGCTTTACTGCTCTTACAACTGCCGATGCATGATAAATCATTTGATCCAAGGTTATTGGAAGCGTAGTCTCATGACCCGCCATCACATTGGATGCTGAATCTCCCACCAAAATAATATCCACTCCTGCTGCATCTACTATTTTGGCCATGGAATAATCGTAGGCAGTAAGCATGGAAATTTTCTCTCCCCGATCCTTCATTTCTTGAAGAATATGGGTGGTAATTCGCTTGATATTCGCAGATGAATGAACAGACATGGTTATTGCAGGTGGACTGAATAATTGTTTTCAGAAGAAAAATCGACACGGATATGTTCGTTCAGTGTCGTAGAAAGTTCGTAGCCTGTGTAATCAGGTCGAATAGGAAATAATCCATGACTTCGGTTTACTAGCACGGCGACTTCCATCTTATAAAGTTCATCTTCTAAAAATGGTTTCATAGCATAAGCCAGCGTCCTACCGGTATTCAAGACATCATCCACGATCAATAAGGTCTTGCCACTTAAATCAATCGGTTTTGAAAGCTTTACTTCTGAATTGGCAATATTGTTCTTGTCGAGAATGATTTCGACCTCTTCAATTTTCAAGTTTGAAATTGTATGAAGTTCGGAAGCAAGTAAGCCTGCCAATGTTTTACCCATTCCGGATATGCCTGCAAAAACCACCGCACCAGAATTAAGATTTCGCTCGTAAATCTCATAAGCCATCCGGGTGATTTTCTTTTTGATCTGATTATGATTGAGTACTTCGCTCATGTTTTTTCTAAAAATGAAAATTAAGTATTTATGTCCGGATTCAAAATTTAATCAACAGTCTATCTGAAGCTATCCTCTTCATTTAGGATATTCAAATAGCTTTCGTAGCGGTAGGGATGAATATAACCTTCTTCCATTTTTTGAAGTACCACGCAGCCTGGCTCATTTACATGTTGGCAGTTGTTGTATTTACATTTTCCAAGAAAATTTCTCATTTCAGGAAAATAATGGGAGAGTTCCACATCTTCCACATCCAATATCCCAAACTCTTTAATGCCAGGGGTATCGATCAAGCTCCCTTCATAGGCTAGCGGAAAAAGCTCCGCGAATGTAGTCGTATGCACTCCTTTGGCACTGAATGAAGATATCTCTTTAGTGCTCTGCCCAGCTTGTGGGATCAACGCATTTAATAAAGTCGATTTTCCCACTCCAGAATGCCCAGAAATCAAAGTGGTTTTACCGGATAAAATAGGTCGAAATAAATCCGTTAAATTTTCAGAGTGCAAAGCTGACACTTCCACAACCGGGTAGCCAAGTGGCTCATAGATTTCGTGAATATCTTGCAGCCATTCTTCGGCAGATTCTCCAGACAACAGATCCATTTTATTCACTACCAACAGTGCGGGAATTCGAAAGCTTTCTGTGCTAACCAGAAACCGATCAATAAACCCTAAAGATGTACGCGGGTTTTTCATCGTGATGACAAGCATGGCCTGATCGATATTGCTAGCGATGATATGAGAAAAATGCTGTTTTCTGGTAGACTTACGAATCACGTAATTATCTCGAGGAAGAATTTCAGAAATAACTGTAGTTTCTTGATTGGTCTCTTTTTCCATTTCCACCCAATCTCCAACTGCAATTGGATTGGTCAACTTCAACTCATCTTGCTTGAATTTCCCTTTAAGACGTGCCGAAAAGACTCCTGAATCAGTTTGGACGATATACCAGCTTCCGGTGGATTTGATTACTCTCCCTTTCATGATTCCGTGTATTTAAGAACTTCCTTTACGATTCGATCAGACGAACCTTGATTTGACCTCAGCCATTTTTCTGCAGCTAGTTTTGAATTCGAATAAGTGGTCGGATCATCTAACTTTTCAATGACATGTTTCACCGCTTTTGAATCAGAAACTTCAAATCCACACCCTTCTTTTATACTTTGTTCCGCCTCCGGAAATTTTTCCTTTCGCCTCAACTTTCCAAAAATCACTGGAATTTTAAATCCGATTGGTTCTAAAATATTGTGCAAGCCTTTTCCAAATGCGCCTCCGACATAGGCCAGGTAGCCAAATTGATAAAGTGAACTCAGCATTCCTATGTTGTCTATAAAAATCACCTGCGCATCACTGCTCTTCTTGTCCCAGGTCGAATATAAAATAGCCTGGCTCGAAATTAAAGAAATCCAACGCCGCATAGGTTCGGGATCCAACGAATGCGGCGCAATGATCCAACGCATTGAAGGATTCAAATTAATCTGTGGAAGTAGCAAATCCATATCCTCTTGCCAAACTGACCCAGCTACAATCACTTGATTTGAACCAATCCATTGGGTCAACTCAGGGAAAGATTTTGGGTTAGACGCAGTATCCAAGACTCGATCAAAACGTGTATCCCCAACCATAACCCCTTTCTCATATCCAATACTTTCTATGAGCTCAATACTTTGGAGGTTTTGTGTGAAAATCAGATCAAATGCTTTGATTAGATTTTGAAAAAAAACTATCCGAGAAAAATAGATTTGATCCGGACGAAAGGAAGCTGAAATCAGAAATAAAGCCGCATTTGAATTCTTTATGGCCTGTATATGATGGTACCAAAAGTCATATTTGACAAAGAAAACAAGTTCAGGTTTCAGGATTCCAACAAACTTTTCGGCTTGCCTTTTACTATCCAATGGCAGGTAGGTAATGAAATCAATTAGCGGCGAAGGCTTTTTAGAAAGTTGGTCAAACCCTGAAGGACTGAAAAAGCTGACGACTATTTTCAACTCAGGTCTAGCGGTTTTCAATTTTTCAATCACAGGCTTTGCTTGCTCAAACTCACCCAAAGATGCCACGTGAAACCATGCAATAGGCTGATTGATTTTCGCCCTAAAAGCACTCAATTTTTCAAAAAGCCCTTTTCTCCCTTTTAAAAAATGATTGACCGAGTCACTGAATAAAGCCACTACAGGCAAAATGCCTCGAATGATAAAAATCCCCAAGCGATAAAACCACTTCATCCCTCAAAAGTAGTTAATCAAGAGCAATTCCTCTTGGAGTTAGTAGCAATAAGCGAAATGAATCCATATTAAATTTTTTTACTAAAAATCGACAATTAGCCTTTTATTCCTTTCAAAATTAGGTATTTTAGAATCCAATTTTTTTTCACACAAGGATTTCTGTGCCGTATTAATATGATTAAAGTTCTATTCGTTTGTCTTGGTAATATTTGTCGTTCTCCATTAGCAGAAGCAGTTTTTAATAAGAAAATTGCTCTAGCAGGTATGCAAAGCCAATTCAAAGCAGATAGTGCGGGCACCTCTGACTTTCATATTGGTGAGCTTCCAGATGAGCGAACCATCTCATGTGCCAAGAAATATAATTTGACAATCAAACACCGCGGCCGTCAAGTTCACCGAACTGATTTTCGAGACTTCCATTACATTATTGCGATGGATGATAGCAATTTTAGAAATCTTGATCAACTCAAAGATCGATTTGGCTTTCCAGAAAAAGAAATTCACCTGATGCGAGATTTTGTAGAAGAAACAAAAGGGCTTTCGGTCCCGGATCCCTATTATGGTGGCGAAGAAGCCTTCGAAGAAATCTACCATATTTTGGACGGTGCAATCGAAAACTTTTTGAATCGGGTCATTGTAACTCATCAGCTCTATGCTTGATCTCAATGAGATCTACGAGCAAGTACTTTTTGAGTGTCTTGGTTTTGGCACTAAATTAAAATCAGCATCCTTAGTCGCAGCCGGTAATCATAATCAAGGCATTCAGCTAGAATCTTCAGAGGGGTTTTTCTTTCTTAAGTTAAACTTTGATCATGAGCGGGATATTTTATTCAAAGAATCCACGGGCTTAAAACTCCTCAAAGAATCTACATTTTTAAAAGTGCCGAGTACTTTTGGTGCAGGTAGAATTGGGGATTACAATTATTTATTAACCGAATTTATTCTTACTGGAAGGTCTCAATTGGAGTATTGGGAAAATCTCGGTTTGGGATTGGCCCATTTACACCTTACCCATGCTGAAAAATTTGGATTGGAAGAAGACAATTACATTGCCACCATCCCTCAGAAAAATAATCAAAGTAGTAATTGGGGTGATTTTTTTATTCACGAACGACTAGATCCATTAGTCGGCAAGGCTTATTTTGAGCAGCTGATCCCATTGGATTTCTTAAAAAAATTTCAGGAGATCTACCCAAAAATTGATTCCTATTTCCCGAAAGAGAAACCCGCATTAGTCCATGGGGACCTCTGGTCTGGAAATGTCCTGATCACAAGCGAAGGTGAGCCTTGCTTAATCGATCCGGCGATTTACTATGGGCACCGTGAAATGGACCTTGCATTTAGCAAATTGTTCGGCGGATTTGATGCCGTATTTTATGAATCTTACGAATCAGTTTTCCCCATCGAACCGGAGTTTGAAAGACGAATGGCGATCTACAACCTTTATCCATTATTAGTTCATCTAAACCTATTCGGCACCTCCTACCTACCAAGTATAGAACGAACCGTAACTAAATTAATTCGATAATATGGTTCAAGTTCGACAGGCAGTCCCTTCTGACATTCAGGAGATCCTTGCTATAAATAATCATGAAATAATTAATTCAACCATTAATTATGACTTTGTTCCAAAAACTATTCAAGAACAAATCGAATGGTTTGAACAAAAGAAAAAAGCAGGGTATCCAATACTTGTGGGCATCAAAGAAGGGAAATTGGCAGGCTTCGCTACCTATGGCACTTTTCGACCAAAGCCAGGTTACCGATTTACCGTAGAGCATTCGGTTTATATAGGGGCTCCGTTTCGTGGACAGGGCGTAGGAAAAATCTTATTAACTGAATTGATCAAGCTTGCCAAAGCTCAAGGATACCACACGCTTGTGGGAGGAATTGATAGCTCAAATGAGGGTAGTGTTCTTTTTCATCAAAAGCTAGGCTTTAAAGAAGTGGCCCGCTTCAAGGAAGTGGGCCACAAATTTGATCGGTGGTTAGATATTATTTTTATGCAATTGATTCTGGAAGAATAAGTCCTCAAACCAAATCTACTTTCTTTCCTGTCTTCACAGCTTCAAAGATAGCATCGATGATCTTCATGTCTTTTACTCCTTCTACCCCATCCACGGGAATTTCTGGTTTTTCACCTTCCAATAAAATCCCCGCCATTTTATCCATTTGGACTGTTTGGTGGGTTACATGTGGGAGTTCCAATGGACCTTTATTGGTTTTTCCTTTGATCGGACCATAACCTGTAGACGGCTGCATTTCTACCCAGCCTTTTGATCCATTTAGAAAAAACTTATCCAATCCATTCATCGCATAGGTGGAAAGGCAAGAAGCAACCGCTCCACTCGGGAAACCCATTTGGAATTGAATCGTCTCGTCAATTCCATCTCGGAATTTGACCGGATCAGTTTTTGTCTCTTGAGCTGTCACCCAGATTGGTTCCTCTCCTAACATGTACCGCGCCCCATTAATGGAATAGATTCCGATATCCATCATAGCCCCTCCACCAGAAAGTTTCGGGTCAAGCCTCCATTGGGTGGGGTCCCCAATCACAAAACCACTTAATCCTTGAAAAAACTTTAGATCCCCCAATTCTCCGGATTTTCTCATTCGTATTGCCTCCAAAGTATTGGCCTCAAAATGCATTCGATAGCCAATCAAAAGTTGTACTCCAGCAGCTTTACATGCGTCCACCATCGCCTGACCATCCTTTGCATTGATCGCCATAGGTTTTTCACAAATTGCATGCTTACCAGCTTTTGCAACTCGAATCACCTGATCTTTATGCAGCGCATTTGGGGTAATGACATAAACAGCATCAATGTCTGGGTTATCCTTGATCTGATCAAAATTCTCGTAGTTATAACAGTTTTTAGCAGGAATACCATATTTGCTTTGCCATTCCGTCACTTTGGAAGGTGTGCCGCTGATCACACCGACAAGTTTTGCCTTCTTGCTGTCCTTCATCGCTTCGGCCACCCGAGTGCCATAGCTACCTAGTCCCATGATCGCTACGCGAAGTATTTTATCTGGTTTTGCAGAAAAACCACTTGCTTGACTGAGTCCTGGCAATGCAGTTAGAGCCAAGGCAGAAAGGCCAGCTTTTTGGAGAAAAATTCTTCGAGATTTCATAAGGATTGGATTAGGTTGAGAAAGGGTTTTTAGATTTAATTCTATTCACTTAAGATACTTAAACCAATCCAATGGCGCAATTTATCTCAATCAGTTCTACAAACCACTTGGTAAGTAGTTCGGGTACTTTGTTCCAGGAAAATCTCCAAACCAGCAACTTGCTCAGCTATTACGGTCGGATTAGGATGTAAAATAGTAAGCAAGGTCAAGCCTTCATTATAGCGTATTTCAAATTGAGGTTTCAATTGACTCAAAAGCTTTTCAAGCTTAAACAATTGAACATCAATGACGATCGAAATGCTTATTGCAGATGTTTGCAACATATTCACTCGAAGTTTCAATTGTTGCAACTGATCATAAACTGCATGGATATGACTCTCCTCAATGAAGGTGAAATCTTTGACTTTGAAACTGACGAGTATCTGTTTTTCCTTCAATATGATTGTTGGAATTTGATGAGATTTGGCCTCACTAAATATTTTTGTACCTGATGCGCCGGGGTTTAAAAACGACTTCACAAAAAGTGGTATTCCTAAATTCGCCAATGGCTTAATAGTCTTTGGGTGAATCACTGATGCTCCATAATATGTCATCTCGGCAGCTTGTCTGTATTCCAATTCTTCAAATAATTGTGTGTTCGGGAATCGCTTTGGATCTGCATTTAAAATCCCCGGTACATCTTTCCAGATGGTAACAGAACTCGCATTTAAACTAGATGCGAGAATAGCTGCTGTGAAATCCGACCCTTCTCTACCAAGTGTGGTTGTCCTTCCTTTCGCATCTGAGCCAATAAACCCTTGAGTCACCACTGGAAATTGCTCCAAAACTGGCAAGAGTTGACTTTCACATTTCTTCTTGGTCTGTTCCCAATTTATTTTTGCAAATCGAAAACCACTATCAGTTTGTATTAGCTCACGGGCGTCTTTCCAAACGACAATTTGGTCGACACTGCACAAATATTCCATGACAATATGTGTGGCAAGTAATTCTCCATAGCAAATGACACGATCGTAAAATTCATCGTAATTCTCAGGACTCAGCGGTTTTTCCAAATCATGGTTTAATTGAATGAATAAGTTTTCAACTTTTGAAAAGATGGAATGATTTTCGGCAAATAATTCTTGGCAAATCGCTAAATGCTGCGATTTTAAAATTGTACTATTTTGATAAAAATCTTGATTAGCAAGTTTTGAAGAAATAAGATTTTCGATCCCATTTGTGGTTTTCCCCATTGCTGATATCACGATTACCATATTTTTTCGCAATCGATTACGCAAAATATCAGCTAGGTTTCTGACTGCAACCGCATCTTTCACAGAAGCTCCCCCAAATTTGTAAATAACTGTTTTAGCCATGATAAATTATCCCTAATTTTACGCTTAACTTACTATAAATTGTACTATTCCAACAAATGAAAATTCTTCCTTACCTACCAGATCAAAGCGGACTTGCTTATGCAGTTGGTACTACCCTTGATCGATTTATCAAACTCAAACAAAGCGATTTCCCTTTTGCTTCAGGTGAACTTTCTCAGCTTCTCCGAGACATAGGATTGGCAGCGAAGATAGTAAATCGCGAGACCAACAGAGCAGGCTTAGCTAATATTGGAGGTGCATTTGGGCAAACAAATGTGCAAGGGGAGGAACAACAAAAGCTAGACGTAATCGCTAACATTAGATTTATGCGAGCCTTGAGCAAAGGTGGAGAAGTATGTGCGATTGTATCAGAGGAAGAAGATTCTGTGATAGACCTTCAAAATAAATCCGGGAAATATGTAGTTGCGATTGATCCGCTGGATGGAAGTTCAAACATTGATGTTAATATTAGTATTGGTACTATTTTTTCCATTTACAGAAGGAGATCTCCACTGGGAAGTCCAATTGAGCAGGAAGACGTGATGCAACCTGGAACTGAGCAAGTGGCGGCTGGATATGTTCTTTATGGATCCTCAACCATGCTAGTTTACACTACGGGTTGTGGGGTAAATGGCTTCACTTATGAAAATTCACTTGGGGAATTTTTTCTTTCACATCCGGATATAAAAGCACCAAAATCCGGGCAAATTTATTCTGTAAATGAAGGAATCAGTGAAGAGTTTGAATCTGGTGTTTTGGATTACATTTCCTCCTGCAAAAAAAGAAAGTTCGCTGCTCGCTACATCGGTTCACTCGTAGCGGATTTCCATCGCAATTTGCTAAAAGGCGGGATTTACCTTTATCCGGCTACGATAAAAAATCCATCTGGAAAACTCAGATTACTCTATGAAGCTAATGCATTGGCCTTTATTGCCGAGCAATCTGGTGCCATGGCGACAGATGGGGAAAATCGTATTCTGGAAATCTTACCTACCAGTCTTCACCAACGAACTCCCCTTTACATTGGCTCGACTGAGTTAGTCCAAGAAGTTCATCAGTATATCTCAAAAACCAGGGATAAAATCACGGAATTCTGCCACTAAGAAAAGATCTCATAGCCGAAGTTGGAAGTTTCGTATCTTGCAGGCCAAACATTAATAAACCTATGAAATCATTTAATTTCTATTCTTCGCTTCTCCTATTGGCAGGCGGAATTATGCTTTTCTCCTGTGAGAAAAAGGAAACTGTAGTAGAAGAACCAATCGACGAGACCTTCGCTGTTCAAACAGAGAAATTGTTGGTTAAAGTGGATACGCTTTACACAGAGTTTGACAAGCCTTGGGGACTTACCTGGCTAGGAAATGGAAAAATGCTAGTCACTGAAAAGGCGGGTGAAATCCTGATTTTCCAAGATGATAAATATACTGGAGAAAAAGTTCAAGGACTCCCTGCTGTTTGGAATGTAGGGCAATCAGGACTTTTGGACATTACTACTCATCCTAATTTTGAAGAAAATGGATGGATCTATGTTTCTTTTGGAAAGAA
>JAHEBE010000050.1 GCA_024642365.1 Algoriphagus sp. | reverse complement strand
GAAAAACTTGCCTCAGCATGTCTCAGTAAAAGTAATTGCTTCATTTTCTATTTAGTATCAGATTAAAAATCATCTTTAAGCACTCAAAAATCTCACCAATTCAAATTTGATTGAGCGGATTAATTTGGAGGAGAAAACAATGCCCTCTATTTTTAACGCTTCGAATCGGGGATTAAACCTTGAGAAAATCCACTTTTATGTCAAAAAACCTTGTTATCGTCGAGTCACCCGCAAAAGCTAAAACTATTGAAGGGTACTTAGGCAAAGATTATAAAGTAGCTTCCAGTTATGGACACGTTCGTGATCTCCCAAAAGGGGATAAAGCGATAGACATTAAAAATAGATTTAATCCTACTTACGAGGTGACTGCTGACAAAAAGGAAGTCATCAAAAACCTTAAAAATTTAGCAAAGGATGCCGAAACCATCTTCTTAGCAAGTGACGATGACCGCGAAGGAGAAGCCATTTCTTGGCATTTAAAAGAAGTCCTGAAGCTTAAAGATGAAAATACCAAGCGAATCGTGTTTCGGGAAATTACCAAAAATGCGATTAGCAAAGCCATAGAAAATCCCAGATCGATTGATTATGATTTGGTCAATGCACAACAAGCACGAAGGATTTTAGACCGATTGGTGGGTTTTGAATTATCTCCAATTCTTTGGAAGAAAATTAAAACTGGGCTTTCAGCAGGACGTGTACAGTCAGTGGCAGTTCGGTTAATTGTGGAGCGAGAGCGGGAAATTGAACAGCATAATTCAAAATCAAGCTACCGGATTACTGCTCAATTTGAAGTAGAAGGCAAGACTTTCCAGGCGGAACTCCCAAAGAAGTTTGAAACCAAAGGTGAGGCAGAGGAATTTCTTAAAACTTGCCTCCAAGCTAAATTTGAAGTAGCTAATCTCGAAAAGAAGCCTACCAAAAAAACTCCAGCTGCTCCATTTACAACTTCTACTTTGCAGCAAGAAGCAAGTAGAAAGCTATACTTTTCAGTTGCTCAGACCATGTCTGTCGCTCAGAAACTTTATGAAGCAGGTAAGATCACTTATATGCGTACTGATAGTGTAAATCTATCTGAAGATGCAATGGCATCAGCTAAGCAAGCAATTTTACACTCTTTTGGGGCTAATTATCATAAGTCTAGGAAGTTCACGACTAAATCGGAAAATGCTCAAGAAGCACACGAAGCAATTCGTCCAACAGATTTTGGGGTTTCTGAGGTAAGTGGTGAACGAAATGAACAACGGCTATACGAGTTGATCTGGAAGCGTGCTATTGCATCCCAAATGGAAGATGCTGCATTGGAAAAAACCACGATAACTATCGCTATTTCCAATTTGCCACAAAACCTGGTAGCTACTGGAGAAATCATCAAATTTGATGGCTTTTTGAAAGTTTATTTAGAAGATACCGATGATGAACCAGAAGAGGATGAAGCAAATGGCAAAGCTATTTTACCTCCTTTGACTATTGGTCAAGCGCTGAATTTACTGGAGATGAAAGGTAAAGAATCATTTACTCGTCCTGCTCCACGCTATACAGAAGCATCATTAGTGAAGAAATTAGAAGAACTTGGAATTGGACGTCCATCGACTTATGCCCCGACAATCTCTACGATTCAAAAGCGTGAATATGTGATCAAAGAATCACGTGACGGCACACCGAGGAATTATGTAGAAATGATCATTTCTAAGGGAGCATTCAAAGAAGCAACAAAAACTGAAAATACGGGCGCTGAGAAACAGAAGCTTTTCCCTACCAATATTGCTATGGTGGTGAATGATTTCCTTGTGGAGCATTTCCCAAATGTGATTGATTTTAGCTTTACTGCTCGTGTTGAAAAAGAGTTTGATGATATCGCTTCCGGAGGACAAGTTTGGCAGGATATGTTGGAATCCTTTTATGGTAAATTCCATCAAAGTGTAAACGATACAGAGCAAGTTTCCCGACAGGATATCAATTCAAGTAGAGAAATAGGAGTACACCCTGTCAGCGGGAAACCAATTATTGCGAGGCTTGGGAAATTTGGTCCATTGGTTCAAATCGGTGATAGTGAAGATGAAGAAAAGCAATTCGCCAGCTTGAAAAAAGGACAGTTTATAGAAAATATTACGCTTGAGGATGCGCTAGAATTATTCAAACTTCCGCGTGACGTGGGCTATTTTGAAGATAAAAAGATCGTGGCTGCAATCGGAAGGTTTGGGCCTTACATCCGCCATGATGGTGCATTTGTATCGCTTGGAAAAGAATTGGATCCACTCAGTATTACCGAGGATGAAGCGATTCAATTGATTCAGGATAAGCGAGAAGCAGATGCCAAAAAACACATCAAATCTTTTGATGAAGATCCGGAAATTCAGGTATTGAATGGAAGATGGGGACCGTATATCAAAAAGGGAAAGGACAACTTCAAAATACCAAAAGGGAAAGATGCTGAATCGCTTACCTATGCGGAGACGGTAGAAATCATTGAAAATCAACCTGACGTAAAGAAAAAGGGGAGATTTGCTAAAAAGAAAAGCTAAACAAGCTTAATCGATTAGGCTATTTAATACGATTCCAGTGAAGACAAGGCAAATTCAGACAATAGTAAAGACTGTATTTTTCTTGTCTTTGCTTTTTTTTGGTAATCCTGTTTTATCCCAGAAAATATTTAAAGGTACTGTGGTAGATGCCGCTAGAAATGAGGCAATCCCTTACGCCACGATCTTTTTGACCAATACTACTTTTGGTGTGTCGGCCGATGAAGAAGGGAAATTTTCGATAAAAATCCCAGATGGAAACTATGATGTAATCGTCCGTATGCTCGGTTATGAGTCAGTAACATTTGGATTAAATACAGCAGATTTAAGACCTCAAGGCTATAAAGTAATGCTTTTGCCTCTTGAAGATCAGTTGGAAGAGATCGAAGTAGCCGAGGAACGAGATCCTGCTTGGTATAAAAATCTAGAAATCTTTAAAACCTATTTTCTAGGTTCCTCAAGAAATGCGAAGGACTCAGAAATCTTAAATGAAAAAGTACTTCGACTGGATGATCAATCGAGTAAAGGGGTTTTAAAAGTAAAAGCTTCCGATGTACTCCAGATCGACAATCCAAACCTTGGCTACAAAATTCAGTATTTATTGACTGACTTTCGCTTTGAAAGGCAGCGGGGTTACATTTTTTATGGCGGAAATCCACTTTTTATTCCAGACACGACATTGACTTTAAGCAAGCTCAAAAAGGTGGAAAAGGCCCGTGAGGAAGCCTATCGAGGGAGTTTACAACATTTCATTCAGGCGGTCTATCAAGGAAATGTGTCCGAAGAAGGATTTGAAATTCGAAGGCTGGACAGACTCCCAAAAGACGGAGGTTATTTAGATCAATTGACAAAAGAGCCAATCGCTATCGAATCACTTATAAATCGGACCGAGGATGGCAAAGTGATCATTTCCTATGATTTCCATTTACATATTTTATACAAACTAGAGAAAGAATCAAGCGAATATGCGGGCCTTATGAATGGCAAAAAATCCATCAATCAAACTTCATTGATGAAATTGGAAGTAGACTCACTTGAGCTTTATGAAAATGGAGGCTATGCGGATCCTTTTGCAGTGATGGTAGAAGGGTATATGGCCTGGGAGCGTGTAGCGGACCTTTTGCCTTTGGATTACCGGCCTTTAGAATTGGAGAATCCCAAAAAGTAACTTTTAGAATTCTCCAATCAAATGAAATCAGTTTAGTTTATTTCAAAAAGTCTGGATTCCGATAAGCCGGATTAGGGTATTTATAAAACCCTTCACCCGATTTCTCTCCAAGCTTTCCTTGTTCAATGTATCCTTGCAGGAATTTAGCGAAAGCTTGAGAAGCCGCATCAGGCATCACATGAGTGACATGCCAGGCAGTCTCTAACCCAATGCTATCAAGAATCCCAAAAGGTCCCATGGGCATGTGAAAGTTTACCATCCAGGATTTATCAATGTCCTCAATTTCGGCTACATCCCTCGTTTTTAATTTTCCTGCAGCACCAATCAATGCCATGAGCATGGTATTGAAAATATAACCTGGGTTCTCTTTCTTCACGACAACAGGCACTTGATTTAGCTTTCGTCCTAGATTTTCAAGCAATGGGATCAAATCTGGATCTGTACCCGGATGCGGCATAATGTCAACTACTCGAGAATAAAACACATCGTGAAAATGAAAAGCACAGAACCGTGCCGGTCTGCCTGATTCCTTAGCAAACATGGAAGGCAGTAGGTAGGAGGTGTTGGTAGTGAAAATAGTTTTCATTGGAGCGATTTCTCCAAATTGCTTCCAAACCTTTTTTTTCAATTCGGGATTTTCAGTAACACTTTCGTTGATAAAATCTGCATCCTCGACAGCTTCCAAAGGGTTGAGGGTAAAAATAACTCTGGCGAGCGCTTCATTTGCTTTTTCTTCAGTGATCTGGCTCGCTTTAGTTAATTGATGGAGGATCTTCTGCATGGTTTTTAATGAGAAGTCCAAACTTTCCTGCTTGATGTCATAGATACTTACTTGGTAGCCAGAGATCGCAGATTGTAGGGCAACTCTAGAGCCAAGCGTGCCAGCTCCCAGAATACATATTTTCTTGATGTTCATATTAAATTTTTTGAGTTTCTAAGCTTTTCAAAGCCATTTTTCCGGATGCTTCTACCACGTGTATTAAAGCGCCAAATCTAGGGTCATTCGCATTTCCTTGAATGTGTCTTTTATAAATCTGCTGTCCAATGACTGCAACTTTGACAATTCCAAAGATGTAATAAAAAAGCATTTCGCTAAGATCAAGATTGCTATTCTTCTGATAATACTGAATCACTTCTGTACGTGTCATATTTCCAGGTAAGTGAGAGCAATTAAATAACTTTAAAATATCTGGATCACCTGCCTCGGACCAATAGGCGAGCGAAGTACCCAGATCCATCAAAGGATCTCCCACTGTAGCCATCTCCCAATCCAAAACTGCTTTGATATTGCTGATGTTTCCAGGATCTAAAACCAAGTTATCGTACTTAAAATCATTATGAATGAATCCTATGTATTCCTTTTTTGGAATACTGGAATTCATCCATTCGATTGCTTTTTCTAATTCAGGAAGTTCATTTGTTTTCGCACGAAAATATCGCTCCGTCCAACCGGTGACCTGTCGTTGGACATACCCTTCCGGTTTACCAAGATTGATCAAGCCAGAATTTTCTAATTCAAGTTGATGAAGGTCAAGTAGACAGTCGATTGCAGCTTTTGAAAGTGCAAAAAATTGATCAGGAGATATTTCTAGTCCCGATGGAAGTTTGTTTCGAAGGATTAGACCATCGACAAATTCCATCCCTAAAAATGGAGCGCCGATGATGGATGCATCCTCACAAAATAAGACAGGTTTAGGTGCATTTGGATATCCAGCTTTGGCTAATGCTTCCAAAACAGAAAACTCCCTTCCCATATCATGTGCTTTGGAGATTTTCTCGCCCAAAGGCGCTCTTCTAAAAACAAAGGTTCGGTTTTCTCCTTGATATTTGAAAGTTAAGTTTGAATAGCCACCCTTGAACTGGTTGACTGTTATTGCTTTATCCTCAATGCCTAAATAAGAGTTAACATAGTCTCTGAGTTTATCCAAGTCAAATTCTAAATTCATTTTGAGCTATTTTTTGAAATGTAGGATTTCAGGATGCTTCGAGCCAAAGCTGATTTATGGACTTCATCCGGACCATCATAGATTCGAGCTCCTCGCTCATGACGGTACCAAAATGATAAAAGCGTATCGTCAGTTATCCCTAAAGCACCATGAGTTTGTATAGCCCGATCAATTACTTTCAAAAGAACATCTGCTACAAAAAACTTGATGGTAGAGATGTCTTCTTTTACGGCTTTAGCACCTTTTTCTTGCATTTGCCTTGCAGTGTCCATCACCATTAAACGGCTGGCTTTAATTTCTGCTCTTGATTCTGCAATCCAGTTTTGGATAGTTTGTTTATCAGCTAAAGCTTTTCCATGATCCAATTGCCTGCTCACCGCGCGACGGCACATCATGTCAAAAACCCGCTCACAGATTCCAATCCATCTCATACAATGGTGGATTCTCCCAGGTCCAAGTCTTTCCTGCGCTAATGCAAATCCTTGTCCTTCTTCTCCGATTAGGTTTTCGATAGGCACCAGACAATCCTCAAACTTTACTTCCGCATGAGAGAGGTAATCTTCTCCGGCTTCACCCATGATTGGGATATTACGAATGAATTTGAATCCTGGGTTATCCAAGGGGACAATGATCATGCTTGCCCGCTGGTAAGGAGAATCTGCTGTGGGATTAGTCACAGCCATTACAATGGTAAATGCGGCTCCGTCAGCTGCAGTGGTAAACCATTTATGCCCATTAATTCGGTAGTGATTTCCTTCTCGGATTGCGGTTGTTCCCATATTTACTGGATTACTTCCAGCAAAAGCAGGCTCAGTCATAGCAAAGCAACTTCTGATTTTTCCTTTTTGGAGTGGTTCCAAGAAATTGGTTTTTTGATATGGAGAGCCAAAAAGATGCAGGAGTTCCATATTTCCGATATCAGGCGCATTGCAATTGAACACATAATGGCCCAAGGGACTTTGCCCTAAAATTTCTGAAACTTGTGCAAATTGGACTAGATCTAAGCCTAATCCACCTTCTTCGGGAGCTAGGTGAGGAGCAAATAATCCCTCTTTTTTAGCTTTTTCCCGAAGTTCATTTAAGTAAGGCAAATAGTCTTTAAATGGTCCAAGAATAATCTGAAGGTCTTTTGGGAAAAGATTGGTTTGAATAAAATTTTGGTATTTTTCTAGCAAAGCAGGAAGCTCGCCAGCAAATTTATTTTGGCTAGACATAAAATTAGATTGTGAATCCTCCGTCAGCTGTAAATACGCCTCCGGTGGTATAAGAAGAAGCTCCTGATGCAAGGAATAAAGCCATAGCGCCTATTTCCTCGCTTGTTCCTGATCGTTTGATAGAAAGCTGTTTGAGGATCATGGACATTATTTTATCATTTTTCCAAAGTGCCTCTGAAAATTTAGTTTCAATTAAGCCTGGGCAGATTGCATTGACTCGTATTTTAGATTCTCCCCATTCTTTTGCAAACACTTTAGTGAGGGAAATCAAAGCCGCTTTGCTGACAGAGTAAATCCCAAGACCATGCTCTGGTGAAATACCTCCAATTGAACTGATGTTGATCACAGAAGCCCCTGAGGACTTGCGTAAATGAGGGAAACAGAGTCTGCAAAGCTCAAATGGAGCCTTGAGATTAACATCCATTATTTTATCAAAAGCTTCAAGCGTTGTTTCATGAACTGGACCAAAAACAGGATTGGAAGCTGCGTTATTGACAAGAATATCTAATTGACCATAGGTGTCAATAGTCTTGGCAATCAGGCCTGGAAGCTCTTCCATCTTTCCCACATTGCAGGCAATTCCAGTGGCTTCATATCCTTTAGATTTCAGTTTTTTAGCCATTTCATCAACTGCCTCTTGCTTTCTGCTACAAAGCACGACTTTAGCACCTGCTGCGGCGAATATTTCCGCAATACTAAAACCGATTCCTTTACTCGCACCAGTTATAAGGGCAACTTTTCCATCAAGTGAGAAAACAGTAGATAAATCCATAATTCAGGGGTTTTATTAGATACTCAAGATATAAAAAAATAGAAAAGAGGAAGGACAAAAACAGAATATATCGATAGTTTTAACCAGAATTAATTCCAAAAAATCTAAACCAAGTAAAAATATGAAAGAAGTAATTTTCGAAGAAGTAGGCTTTCCTCAGGAGGTTTTGAAATTAAGAGATGCTGAACTTCCTGAGCCTAAAGGACATGAGGTTCAGGTAAGAGTTACCGCCCGGAATATCAATCCATCTGACATTATGTTTGTACGTGGGATGTATGGAATTACTCCTAAACTTCCCAGCAGTGCAGGTTTTGAGGCGAGCGGTGTGGTAAGTAAATCAGATCAAGCGGGAAAGATACCAGTAGGTACTCGAGTCATGTTTACTGCGATTGGGACTTGGAAAGAATACATTTGTGTGCCGGCGGCAATGGTAATACCAATACCTCCAGGAATGCCGGATGAGGTAGCATGTCAGGCATTTGTCAACCCAATGACTGCCTATGGAATGATTGAAAAAAGTGGGTTGAAAGCAGGGGAGTGGTTATTGATTACAGCAGGGGCATCTGCATTTGGGAAATTTGCGATCCAGATGGCAAAAGCAAAAGGAATAAAAGTAGCTTGCACAGTACGTCAAGATGCTCAAAAATCCTATTTGGAAAGCTTGGGAGCTGATCTTGTAATCAATACTGAAAAGGAAAAATTACAAAAGGAGATTGCTTCGCATACTGGAGATGGAGTTTCTGTGGTGTTTGATGCGGTTGGAGGCGTTTTGGGAGCAAAAGCATTGGCATCGATCAAATCAGGAGGTCGAATGATGGTTTTTGGTCTGTTGAGTTTAGAAAACATTCCTTTAAATAGTGGATTACTGATTTTCAAAAACATTACTGTTGAAGGATATTGGCTTTCAACCTGGATGGAGTCTATGGATGAAAAGACAAGAAATACAGCTTTCAAAGCGGTCTTCGGTTTTTTAATGGCAGATGGATCTCAAGTCGATGTTGCTGCTAAATATCCTCTCGAACAATTCAAAGAAGCTTTGGAAGCCTATGAAAAGCCAGGTCGAAATGGTAAAATCTTGTTGGTGAGCTAAAGCTTAGTGATTGAGTGATTTAGCACAAAATCAAAGCAAACCCGAAAAGGGATACCATTGATTTTATTCAAAAAAATGCGTCAAAAAAAACAGGAATACGCATCTTTGTAAAATTTTAAAGTAAAAAAGAATGAATTGGGATAAGTTGGATAAAGAACTGACGATAATTGTGGAAAAAAGAAATCAATTAGCGGCAATGGATTATAGCCATGAGGCTTATGATGACTTAGAAGAGGAGCTTCATGATTTGGAAGATGATTTCAATGAAAATTATGAGGATGTATTGGAAACGCAACTTGAAAAAGTTCAGGATAAATTAAAGTCAGATACTGATGTGTTACTTCCTACCGCATACATCGGGAATCATTATAAGCCACTTCTTCCGGATGCAAATGGAATCGTGAGTTACGAAGTTAGTGGGCAACAAGGCGTTCCCATTGAATCTGAGCAATTTGATAAGCAAGATGTTCGGATTGTTCTTATTCCAAATCCAGCGAGATTTGTTATGCTGATTAATGGTCGACAACTCAAAGATCTTTGGAGAAGCAGGTAAGCCTTCTTTCGGTTATAATGTGATAGAAAAATAAAAACCGGCTATTTGCCGGTTTCTTTATTTACTGAAAGGTCTGTTTTGAAATCCTATTCAATTTGAAAATTTTTTGCTTTAAGCATAACCCAGCTTTTGTCTTACTTTTTCAAGCAAAGCCATACCAGTTTCTTGAGCCTTAGCTTCCCCAGCAGAAAGTTTTCGCTCGATTTCCTCAGGGTTATTCATATAAAAATTAAATGCCTCCCGCTCTTTGGAATATTTCTCTAGAATAAGCTGCATAAATTCTTTTTTAGCATGGCCATAGCCATAATTTCCACCTTCATAGTTTCTTCGCATTTGGGCAGTTTGATCAGCCGTGGCGATTAGGCTATAAAGTTTAAATACATTACAGGTATCGGGATCTTTCGGCTCTTCCAATGGTGTGCTGTCCGTAACTATGCTATTGACATTTTTCTTTAACTCTTTTTCAGAAAGAAAAATGTCGATGTAGTTGTTGTAGGACTTACTCATTTTTTGTCCATCAGTTCCTGGAATAGTCTTTACCTCCTCTGAAATTCTTGGTTCAGGCAAGGTTAAAATTTCTGCATCCATTTGATGATTAAAAGCAGAGGCTATATCCCGACACATTTCAAGATGTTGCAATTGATCTTTCCCCACTGGTACCAAATCTGCTGAATACAATAAAATATCAGCAGACATTAAGACTGGGTAGGTAAACAGACCAGCATTGACATCCGAAAGCCGTTCAGATTTATCTTTAAAGCTGTGGGCATTTGCCAACATTGGAAAAGGGGTAAAACAGCTTAGATACCAAGTCAATTCAGCGACCTCAGGTCTACGGGATTGTCGATAGAAAACCGTCTTTTCTATATCCAGACCAAATGCTAACCAGGCTGCGGCTACAGCAAGGGTATTTTGTTTGCGCACATCACCATCCTTTGAACTGGTCAGTGAATGGAAATCTGCAATAAAAATGAAAGACTCTTCCTTGTTTTGCTTGATTAATTCAATTGCTGGGACAATTGCACCTAGGATATTTCCCAGATGGGGTCTTCCGCTGCTTTGAATGCCTGTAAGTACTCGTGCCATTGGTCTAATTTTGCTGCAAAATAAGTAAATCAGCCTATTAAACACTTGAAAATATCCGTTAATTGCAGCCATGTTTCGATTGCAAAAATTTTTATTTGCCTGTATCTCCCTTGTATTTTTAACTCAAGGGATTCAGGCTCAGGATGCTGGTGTTCAAAGATTGATTTGGAAAATCAATAAGGTCGATTTTGGAACTGTCTTCGAAGAAGAAGGTTCTAAAGTCGCTGAATTTGAGTTTACCCATACGCAAGACTCCTTATTTTTCATTGAGCAAGTGATAACCGATTGCGGTTGTACGACTGTCAGCTATACCAAAGACACGCTTTCTGTCGGTGGAAAAGGTACAGTTGAAGTTGCTTTCGACCCCAGTTCAAGCGTTGGGTTTTTCTCCCGAATGATTATTGTCAGAGGGAATTTATTGAATAGTCAAGACACACTATATATCGAAGGAACGGCGGTTCCGCTTCCAGAAAAGCCAAATTTAGACTATCATCGAATCGAGGGGAATATTGGATTTCGATTAAATCGAGTCAATATGGGAGAGGTGCTGACCAATGAACCAAAGTTGAAACAAGTTGAGATTTATAATTTTGGAACTGAGCCAATTATTCAACAAAGTTTGACTGTAGCTGGTCCGGCTTATATTCAAGTAAAGCAGCGCGAACAGCAAATTTTGCCAAACCAAAGAGGCTTATTGGATGTGTATTATGATGGAAATGCGAAGGGGGAATTGGGGTTCACAGAGGATCAATTGGTTTTGAGTTGGGGGGAAGGCTATCTCGTTAGATTAGCTGTTTTGGCAAATGTGTTTGAGTATTTTCCTCCGATTCCCAAGGATAAATTAAATGATGTAGCACAGCTCTCGCTATCTACAAAAGAGCTTGATTTGAGAACCATTGATGCCAATACCGTTCAAAACAAATCCATCAGCCTGACAAATAAGGGTAGGGAAAACTTGATCATCCGTAAAATCCAGGGGAATTGTGAATGTCTCACTCTTGAAATTTCAAAGACCACTATTAGTCCCGGGGAATCAGTAGATCTTCGGATCATTTTTGACCCAAAAGGACGACAAGGAATAGACCAGCGAAACATTTATATTTTCAGCACAGATCCACTTAATTCTGTTCAGTTATTAGTCATTAAAAGCAGAATAGAGTAATTACATTTCAGTATATTTGGTTTATACAGAATACTATTCTTGCCAAATGAGAAGATCGCTTTTGCCTCTTTTACTTTTTACGCTAGCTTGGTTTTTTACAGGTGCCAATTTACTTGAAGTAAATCCTTATCGAGTTTACCCTTATTTGCAAGTTTACGATCAAGGGAAGATTCAACTGACTTGGATCGGAAATACGTTGACTTCAAGTGATATCACCATAAAAGATCAATCAGGGGCAGTCTTATTTGCAAAAAATGTGGTTGGCGAGGCAGTTCCGGAAATTTATTATACTGAAGCAGAGAAAAACCAAGAGATATCAGGATTAGAAAAAGGGAGCTGGCTTCAATCTGAGCAGGCCTTCAAATATCAAATCCAAGCTACTTTGCCTGCAGGTATTACAGTGAATTACCGAGTTTCGCTAGGTGGATTTGTTTACGAATCAACTTTTAAAACGCCAAAGGATAAAAATGCCTGGGAAAAAATCCGATTTGTTGCTCTGGCTGATTCAGAAACAGAACCAAAAGGCAGGGTAACTTATCGAGAATGGCTACCTGGTCAGCCATTAATTCGTCCCTTTACTATTCCCCAACTTTGGAAAGATAAGTTTGGATTTTCCGTTCTAGAAGGTTTTGAAATCCCAAACTATTTCCTTTCGGAGCAAAAAGGATATGCTGAAAACTTGAAAATCATAAATGCCAGAGATATTGATTTTATGATCATGCCTGGAGATCTTGTTCAAGGGGGAGGGTATCAACCAGGCTGGGATGAGTTTTTCAGACATAATGCAGGAGAGTATGATCAAGGATTTAGTAAATATCCAGTGATCACATCATTTGGAAACTGGGAAAATTTCGGGGCATTAAATGGTGGCTATGGGGATGCTCAGGGAGGAAAATATGCTCCTTTGGAAGCAAGGAGAAGGTATCAAGCCTATTTTAAAACTCCTGTTTCGGATCCGCTTCAAAAGCACGGACAAAGTTATTACCGATCTGATTATGGACCGGTGACTGTCTTGACAGTTGATTCCAGTAATGGGACACCCGATCAACTTGCTTCAGACTTTGACGGAGTTACTAAATTAAAAGGTAAAGAGTTTACAGTCGCTGGAACTGATACACAGGAAAACTATACACAAGCAACATATTCTGCTCGTGGGGGGAATGACTTGAGTAGTTTTGGACCAGGTTCCCCGCAATATGCTTGGCTGGAGGCAAATCTTAAAGATGCCAAAGAAGCTGGGCAGCTTATTTTTATTCAATACCATCATATTGCTTTTAGTTCGGGAGAACATGGTGTCCCTTTGAACCATGAATTAAGTGTTGGCCAAGTAGGAACGCCGATGCAGGTTTTGAATCCATTGTTTGAAGAATATGAAGTAGTCGCGGTACTGTCCGGTCATGATGAAACTTTTGAAAGAAGTCTGGTGGATCAAAATAATGATGGAAAAGGGGTTCTTTATTATGATGTAGGCGTAGCGGGTGACGGACTTCGGGCAGTGAAGAGAGATTGGAAGAATGACCCGATGAACACCTTGGATTACAACCAATACTCGAAATGGACTGCAGATCAAAAATCCATTGAACAGTGGAATACATCTGGAGCAAGGCCAATCCTAACAGATGGAGGAAAGCATTATGGGCATTTAGAAGTCAATTTAGAGAAGTTGGTGGAAGGAGGAGAGACCTTTGCTAAGATTAGATTTACTCCTGTCTACGCTTTCCCTGTGATGGATGAAAATTACAATCTCCTCCGAATAGAGCGAAGAGTTTATGCTGATGAAGTAGAGTTGAAAATAAAGCTAAAAGCGGCTGTTTATGAACCGATTTTTAAAACCGAAGTAATCGAAAAATTGAATGCAGAAGGTAAAACAGTTTTGACTCCAGAGGAGTTTTTAACGAATTTCTCTGCAGCTGAAAATTTAACTTTTACCTACTCTAGATCCACGGAGTTTACTTGCTCCGATTTGGGAATTAAGGAAATTCAAATCACAGCGAAGAATCCTGAAGGAAAAACTTGGGTTAAAGTAGTAAAAGTGACTGTCCTTGATGAAATCAAAC
>JAHEBE010000321.1 GCA_024642365.1 Algoriphagus sp. | reverse complement strand
TTATTGAAATAGAACAACTTCTCGATGCGATTCCGTTGGGGGAACCAGAAGGTCATCGCAATCGCGCAATGCTAGAGATGCTATACAGTTCCGGGCTCCGAGTTTCAGAACTCACGGAATTGAAGAAAGGGCAGATTTTCGAAGATATCGGATTTCTAAAAGTAGTCGGTAAAGGAAATAAGGAACGACTCGTGCCGATTGGGAAAGATGCCTTGAAGTATTTAAATATTTACCAACAAGAAGTTCGAGTTCATCAGACCATAGCCAAAGGGCACGAAGAATTTGTATTTCTAAATCGACGTGGTAAAAAGCTAACCCGCGTAATGATATTTCTAATCATCAAGAAAACTGCAGAGCAGGCTGGAATTAAGAAAAATATTAGCCCACACACATTTAGACACTCATTTGCGACTCATCTCATCGAAGGAGGCGCAGATCTCAGAGCAGTTCAAGAGATGCTCGGTCATGAAAGCATCACTACCACTGAAATTTATACGCATTTGGATCGGGATTATTTAAGGCAAGTGTTGACAGATTTCCATCCGAGAAAGTAAAAATGTAGGATGTAGGATGTAGGATGTAGGATGTAGAATTAATATTATTAAGTTTAAAATGATAGAAAGATTTTTATGACCAAAAGACAAAAACTAATGCTCCGACTGCTTATTCTAAGTTGCTCAGGCGCTTTTATAGGAGGGTATTTTAAAATAACTGGCCACGATCATACAGACCTAATTCTTGGACTTGCCATTATTTTTCAGTTTTTGGCAGTCATAGGGCTAACAAGCAATTGGTCAAAACAAAAAACAATCAGCGAATCAAGGAAATCCTAGTTTAGTTTTTGGTTTAAATCATGGATCAAACCACCATAGCGGATACTCTCCGCTACTATTTTTGAATTCGCTGCAGAATAGGCATGTTTTGGGATAATCGTCCAGCCTTCTTGTAGGCGAATAAGTACAAACTTCCTCGATAAAAAACGGTACATCAGCCTTAGTCGTAAAGATCCGAGTCACATCCACATTAGCTATTTCGATATAACCCAAAACGACCTCGTCAGCATCATTCACATTATTGACATTTCCTCGGATTGGAGCAGGTGGAGTATCGAATACTGAGCCGGTGTTATTTACTAACTCACGAACTTTCCGCCAATACTCATAGGCCGGCTTAGAAATACTGGTCTGGCGAATATTAAAATAATGTCTACTGAGAAATGACTGATCCACAATTCGCTCCGCCACTACTTGAGTAGAGACTCCCCCAGGACGATTTAATAAATCTCCGTTCAATAGGGTTATCCGCTCCGGGTCAGGAAAATCATAGACAAAACAAAGCGGGGGTGCTTTATTGAAAGGATTTGGAAAAAAAGTTAAATCCCAAAAATAAACCTCATCGACATCCCATCTCAAGTAATAATCTCCCACTTGTTCAGGTAGCGTAACTTCTGTTTGAATGGAAATAAAACCAGTCTCCGGTTGGTTTTTGAAAACTCCGCGGTCAAACGTATAGCTCAACTTATCTGTTCCTATGATTGAATTAAAAAGCTCAGGTTCGGATCGGTACACGCGCCCCTCCACAGAAATCTCTACATAATAACTTTCACCAGCTACTAAGCCTCCAAAATATGGCAATTCATAGGTGCCAGGTTTCGTCATGGAATAAGTCCAAATCCGGCCTCCACTACTTTTCAGCATTACATTAGCTCCAATGACAGGTCTGGGAAGGTCATTGATAACGAAATAAGCCCCTGAAAGCAAAGGCTCCCGATCTCGGGAAGTAGTTTCTGATAGATAGATGAATTGCGTTTCATCTAGATCATTCACTTGACCCGCCACGATTAATTTCTCCACACCTCGATTGAGCGGAAAATCAATTTTCTCCACGCAAGAACTCAAGAAAATAACTCCCAAAAGCAAAAGATTGCATAACCATTTCCAATTGCTCAGTATTGGTACCATGACTGCCAACTGCGTACTGCTAACTGTGTACTGCTCACTACCTCCTGAATACTGCCAACTGCATACTGACTTCTGCTTACTCATTTGCACCTCCTCCAAATTCAATACTGTAGGTAATTGATGGGAAAATCGCCCCTAAAATTGCTAGTCGATATGACCGCAACTGCTGAGAATCTCCATCCTTTTGCCAAAAAACAGAATAGGCATTTCGCCTTCCTAACAAGTTGTAAATGCTGAAATTCAAGCTATCCCCTTTTTTAGAAAATACCTTTTCAAGTGTATAGGAAACATCCACTCGGAAATAATCAGGAATTCGGTATTCATTCCTTCCGGAATATTCCGGTACTATCAGCCCTCCCAAAACATAGCTGGAATTAACTGCATTGATTGGCCTTCCAGTGGAATAATTGACACTGAAATTAAATAGCCCACGTGGATACATTTTTTTGCTCAAAATAAAGTTCACTTCATGCGGCTTATCATAATTGGAAGGGAACCAAGCGCCACCATTGATTTGCTCCTCAGGATAAATACTACCGGTACGAAAAAAAGACCTAGAATAAGTATAGGCGATCCAACCAGTGACTACTCCGAGGTTTTTCTTGATCAGAAATTCCCCTCCATAGGCTTTTCCTTCCCCGAAAACCAATTCCGTTTCAATATGTGGGTTTAAAAATAACTGGGCAAAATCGCGGTATTCAACTTGATTAGCAGTCTTTCGATAGAATCCATCCACTGAAAACTCCCATTTGTTGTCTTTTGAATTTCGAAAATAACCCAAGGAAAAACTATCCGAGCGCTGTGGTGGAATATAGGTTGTGCTTAACTGCCACAGGTCGATAGGAGTAGGTCCAAAAGTATTTGAAATTGACTGGATGTATTGGAAAAGCCTGGAATAACTCAGCTTGATGGAGGAGTTCGCATTGATGTTTTGCCTCAATGAAAATCGCGGTTCAAAACCAGAATAATTGGCGATACTCCCTTTATCAATTGGCGTAAAACCAGTTTGTCGATCAGAACTGATCGGCCCATTTTCCTGATACGAATAGACTGTATCTGGTCCAAGTTGATTGTAAGTCGAATACCTAAAACCAGCCACTATGCCAGTTTTTGGACTTATCTCCCATTCCAATGATGAAAATAGCGACGCCTCTAGACCTTGTTCTTTTCCAATTTGCTCGGTTTGAATGGAAGATTCATTGGTGAAGGGAGTAATGACTTCATTTTTGCCTTTGTAAAATATTGCTTCTACACCAGAAGTGACAGCAAGCTTTTCATTTGCCCATGTCCCTGAGAATTTCCCTTGCTGATAGCGCATTCCATTATTTACTTGTGCAGCATCCAACCCAGCAGGATCAAAAAACGCATTATCAAAATCTCCATCTGCGAATAAAGTAGCGATGGAAAAATTCTCTCCGAATACCCCTTTGTATGAAACGGAACTCACTCGATTTGCCCAATCGTATCCAAACTCGTCTGAAAACTTGAAGTAATCACTGGTGACTAGCGTATTCGCAATCAGGTTGTGACCAGGCGCTAACTCCCAAGCTAAACCAACATAACCATCGTAAAAATTCAGCTTGCTATTTTGAATATCAAAATCTCGGGCTTGCTTCAATAACCAATTTGTGTTGGAGATTCG
>JAHEBE010000320.1 GCA_024642365.1 Algoriphagus sp. | reverse complement strand
AGGAGGCTCGCATAAAGCTCCATTCCTTTACAGTTTCAAGAAATAGCGAATTGGATTAGTTTACTAGAGGAACTGCATCCAATGTTCTTCGTAATTTTTTTGGAGCATTAAATCTGAATCCCACGAAAAATTGACTGAAGATTTTTTGATTAGAATTGATAACCGAAGTTCCTTTTGGTTCAAATAATGTGTTTTCGGAAGTAACCACTAAACCTCCAAATAGTCGTTCAGAATTATACCCTAATGCTCCTCTTAAATCATATCTAAATATCCCATTGGTCTGCTTAAAATCAATTTGATCATCGAAATATCTAGTAACTATTTTTGAAGAAATAAAACCATAACCAGCAGCGGCGCCTCCAGAAGCATAAAATTTCTCGTTGAAAACGTAAGTATAGAAATAGGCGGCACTAAGGATTGCTTCAAAATTATTTGATTTTTGAGTAGATCCTCCTGGTTTGATCTCCTCCTTATTATCCACTAAATAATACCGATAAAGCACATAAGGAAAAAAACTTCCAGCGCTTTTCAACTGTCGCTCTGTACCAGTCAAAAGTGCTTTGGTTGAAAACTTGGAGTTGAAATTGTATCCAGTCAAGCCTTGAAAATTTTTGTATTGAAGTTGTGGAAACTGAACAAAAGGATCACCAGGTTTCCAAGCTGGGTTATAATCACCCGTGTTGTTTAAGTAATACCCAGTTGTTTTGGAGTAGCTTAATTGTTGTACCCAATGAGAAAAATTTAATTCTAGGTTTAATCCAAAGCTTTTGGTTTTTCCTTTTTCGAGTTCATCGTCATTTCCAGGAAGAAATTTTGGAATGAAATTTACACCTAAAGAGAGGAATCTATAGTTTAAATTAAGCCTTGTTTTAGTTTCTGTATTTGGGAAAATTTCTACTGGTATAGTCTCTTGCTTAATGAAAAACCGTTCGACATCATTTGTATAGCTAAGTCTTAACGCCAAGTAATCATCCATTTTCTCAATGTAACCCTCTTCGACAATTACCCCTTTTGATTTTTCCAGGGTATCCAATTTTGTGAGAGAAGGAATTGATTTAGCATTGATTTCGGATAAATCAGCTGAGTTTTTCAAGTTGTTTTCAGACTTTTCCGATGCTGTGGCTACCAGATTTTTGCTAGCCAATTCTTGCGCAAAACTTGTGCTTAGGGTAAAAAAAAGCACCAACGTGGCTAAAGGGGTTAAGTTTGATTTCATATACTGGTCGATTGTATAATTCAATTTAATGGTTCAGTCAGCACAGAGATGATGGCATAAATCCCCTCTTTGTAATTTCCCAATCTTAGGTTTTCGTTTGGACTGTGTTGATTATTATCTGAGTTTACTGTTGGGATGGTGACAGCTGGAATTCCTAATGCATCAACGAAAGGAGATATTGGAATGGATCCACCAGAAATTCGAATTTGAACGGGTTCTTTTCCATAGGCACGATTCATGGCTTTGCGAAGCCAAACTCCAGCATCGGAATCCATTGGTGTTCGAAATGCTTGATAAGAAATAGACTTCGTCATTTTCACGATTTTCGGATAGCGCATTCGCTCCTCATCACTCGGGTCATGATCAAGAATAGTAAACCCTTGGTCTTGTATGTGATTTTCTATCAAGGCTAGTAGTCGCTTAGGGTCTGATTCTGGGACCAATCGGATATCTAATTCTGCTAAAGCGATGTCTGGAACAATAGTCCTAGCTTCTGATCCTACCCAAGCTGAACGCATCCCTCTGATATTTAACGAGGGATATTGCATGCTTTCTTGATAGTTTTTACCTACTTGATCGGTTCTGCCTAAGCCCAATCTTTTGTTGATAGCAGCTTCATCATCGGGTACTGCTGCAAAGATGGCTTGCTCAGCATCAGTAAACGCTATCCCATCGTAATAGCCAGGAATGGTTACTTTTCCCTCAGCGTCTTTCATAGATGCAAGTAATTGTGCCAATAAAAAACCAGGGTTTGGAGCGTAGTTTCCATAATGCCCACTATGCTGGGGGAGTTTTGGTCCATAGGTAGTCAGGCTGATTTCTGCGATTCCTCTTGCTCCATAGCTTAGCGTAGGCTCATTGCTGGTATGGCGTGGGCCATCCATGATCAGCATGATATCCGCGGCTAATTTGTCTTTGTAGTCGATCACAGCCTTTGGAAGCAGAGGAGAGCCTTGTTCTTCCTCGAAATCGAGAATGATTTTAACATTGTAGTTTGGCGAAATTCCTGCATCCACTAAGGCATCCCAGCCAGTTAGAAACATAGCAATAGGACCCTTGTCATCCGAACTGGATCTAGCAAAAATCCGCCAATCTTCATCGTATTCATTTTTCAATTTCTCCATGGGTATTATCACCCACTCACCCTTTTCATTTTCAGTTTTAAGGACTGGAGTATATGGATCAGGTTGAAACCATCTGCTTCGATCAACCGCCTGGCCATCGACATGGAAATAAAAAAGGGCTGTTTTAGTAGCTCCAGGCTGTTTTTTTTCTACCAAAAGTAAAGGAATTCCGCTAGTCTTGAGTCGTTCTGCGGTGTAGCCTCTTTGATTGAATTGATTTTCGCACCAGGCCAGATTGACCTCGATTTGCTCAGGAAATACCGCATCGTTTGGCATGCTCACAATATCAGTCAATAGCGAAAGGCCATGCTGCCATTGCTGTTCTGTCAATTCTTCAATCTGATTTTTGGATGGTTGCTGTCCAAAGACGGAAATCGAAGCAAAAAAAAGGAAAATAAAGTAAAGATTTTTCATAGGAATTATAGGTTGGCAGTTTGGGTGATTTCCTTGCCGTTCAAGACAAATTTATCAAAACCATGAAGCGATACATTGATCATAGATTCGCCGACTTCTGCTAAAGTGTTAAATGCGTTTGGAATTAATTTGCGTCCAATAGGATAGAGCCATCCAAAATACTTGTAATAAGGCAAAACATGAAGCGAATTTGTGGCGATTGGCTTCATGACTCCCGGACGATATGCAAATACTTGTTTGAAGGGTAATTTTCGTAAGTCGTTTTCTGTTTTGCCTTTCGTTCTCGCCCAATGAGAATTCCCTTTTTCAGTCCCATCTGTCCCTTGACCTGATACATAGGCAAAGGTCATCGTTGGGTTTAACTTCGCCAAAGTCTTCGCAAAGTCCAAGGTCATGGAATAAGTAATCCTTTCGTATTCTTCTTTTGAGATCCCGACAGATGAAATTCCAGCACAAAAAAAGCAGGCATCGAATCCATTTAATTGCTCCTCAACCGTGCTTAAATCTGAAAAATCTCCATGTATTAGTTCGGTAAGTTTTGGGTGGATATGTCCACTAGGTTTGCGACTAATGGCTAGGATTTTCTCAACTTTTGGATTTTCCAAGCATTGGAGCAATACGCCTTCACCTACCATTCCTGTTGTGCCTGTGATAATTATTTTTAATGCCATTAGCTTGTATTACAAGGGATTTTGAATTCGATTTTATAATCGACCTTCAATATATCTGAAAGCATTTTTTTAAGCTAATCACCTTGTTTTTAAAACATGAAAAAGGCAAGAAAAATTATTCAATGTAATGATAAATAATTGTTTAGTAGGTTCATTTTCAGATAGATAATTATTTTATCAC
>JAHEBE010000319.1 GCA_024642365.1 Algoriphagus sp. | reverse complement strand
AAAAAAAGACCGGACGATTTGTCCAGTCCTCTAGGGTGGGTGAAAACAACTTATACTCTTTTAAGTAAACTGATAAGGAACTCCAGAAACTTGAGTCAATAAAGTTTCTGGTGCATCCAGCGCAATGGCGGATTTCGGCGGGGTCGGAGAAACAGGAGAATTCGCTGCTAAATAGTTCCGAATAGCCTCATGCAGGGTGTATTGTGTGTTATTGGTTTTTTCAACTCCCTCAAAACGACATAAGATTTCATCCGGATCACCTTCTCGCTCACAAGCAGAAATGGTATATTTTTTCTTCAAGTTGATTGGCTCTCCACCGATTTTGATTTCTTCGATCCGATTTCCTTCCTCACCAAAAGCATAAAATTTCACTTGCATTCCTTTGAATTTCACAACCCATCCTCCAAATCGTTTGGAAGCTTCTTTAGCAAAAACGTTGTTCAACTCTTTTTCTAGCCAATTGACCACCTGCTCTCCCGTGACCTCTCCAGTCCGAATGGCTGAATTGACAGGTAGCATATCATAAATAAATCCATTTGTAATCGGGATGTTCCCCGTATGATCCGGGGTCGACCTAGGTGGGCAAAATCGGAAACCATTTGAAAGAATGATATCCACTTCTGGGATTTGCCAGCTGATGGCATCCAAGACAAGCGTATCGATGGTATTTTCTATTACAAAATACCGGTAAAGTGGGATGCTTGAGTATCCAACAATTTCCTGGATGTTATCCAAATAAGGGCCTTCTTTGCTTTTGATCAAATCGATCATTTCTGGAGATGCGGGGAATTTTTCGGCATCTACCTCCAATAAATCATAGGAATCTCCCACCAGTTTTCCATTATCAAATTCCAGCTCCAATTTTCCTACAAAAGAACCGAATGCACCTGGCTCGACTACTTTTGCATAGGTGGATTGAATGGGTGTACGGACACGCTCATGGGTGTCTCCGCCTAAAATGTAATCTACTCCTTCGCAAGCGGGAATATTTCCAAGATGGATTTGTTGAGACAAACCCAAATGCGCAATAATTCCTACGAAAGCGCATTTTTCTTGATTTCGTAGCACATCAACATAATGGGCTAAGTTTTCTTCCGGCTTCGTATAGACTATTCCTTTGCTATAATTTGGAGATTGTCTTTTGGGTACTAGGTGATCTGTGTAACCCAAAAATCCAATTTTCACCCCGTTTATACTCCAGATGTAATAAGGAGGAAAAATCAATTCTCCTTTGGTACCATCACCTAGATCATGGTACATATTTGCGCAAATCTTAGGTGCCGTCAGTGACCCTAAGAGGTGTTGCATCGTCTTCTTATAATAGACAACTTCCCAGTTTCCCGGAAGGTAGAGGTCATAGCCAAGTGAATTCAAAATTGGAATCATGGCTTCTCCTGTGGTTTTTACAGACAACTCCGACCCTTGAAACATGTCGCCTGTATCAATCAAAAAGCTGTGTTCAGTGTTTTCTCGCTCTTGATCAAGGAATGTTTTCAAGTGTGAATAACCTCCTGTTTTGCGGAATACGGCCTCTCCATTCTCCCAGAATAGTTCATCATGTGCGTGAATTTGGCAGTGCACATCCGTAGTTTGAAGGATGGACACCTTAAATTTTGATGGTATTTGCTTTGGCTTTTTGCTTGCTTCTGCGACTTGAGGAACTCCTGCCAAACCTGTTGTAGCACCTATTGCTCCAAGTTGGGTTAGGAATTTTCTTCTAGTGGATTTCATGAGGTGATTTGGGCTTTTTGCAATGAATTTATTTTTTCAGAAAGAGATCAGACTTCCCAATCTGCCTGAAAAATACTAGGATTCATCATTAAAAATTTGTGATAGGTGTCACAAAGCAAAAAAAAAGGACCCCACGACTTGGGATCCTTTTACTGATTTTTTGGGTCGAACTCAATTGGCTGCGGTAAATTTAATCACCTCATTAGTGATCGGCTTGATGGTTTTTAGATAGGCGTAAATTGCTTTTAAATCTTCTTCCTTCATTCCAGCATACATGGTCCAAGGCATAATGGAATTGAATTCTCCAGGATTAACTTTTGGAATAACATAGCCCGAATCTGAGTATTGGGAAAACCTGCCCAAGAACATTTCTTCATTCCAATTTCCAATTCCGGTATCTGGGCATTGGGTAATATTTGCGGAAGTAACTACTGAACCATCAGGAAACGGAAAACTCCTTCCACCCGAAAATGCTACTTCTTTTATGATTACACCCTCCGGACTTACTTGCGTATGACATTCGATACAACCTGAGGCATTTACCAAATAAGCACCATATGCCACCTGATCTGAAGGAGACGGTTTGGTGACCATCTCTGCATTGGTTGGAATGGTTCTTAAAATCAGATTGACTGGAAAATCAGCCTCCGAATCCGGAACATCACTTTCAATGGATGGTAAAGATCGGATATACGCAATGATGTCATAGATGTCCTCCGGATCCATTTTGCCATAATAAACATAAGGCATCAAAGGGAACATCGGCCTTCCATCATTGGTAACGCCCGTGGTAATTAATCTGAATAATTCGCCATCTGTGTAATCCGAGATCCCAAAAGGAGTAATGTTTTTTGCATAAAACACCCCTGGTAATCCCATGGAATGATCAAATCGATCTCCTCCAATTCCCAAAGTACCTTCTGCTGGCGGTCCAGAAAACTGTGAAAAGTCCCTCTTTGAATGACAATCCATACAGACAGTCACGTGATGTGCGAGGTATTCACCTCTTTCGACACGATCAGGGCTGTACTCGATGGTGATTTCTGTTGCTGGGTCGACTTTAGGAAAGCCTAGCTGTAAAAATGCTAAAGCGCAAACCAAAAGTAAAACTATGCCTCCTATCAAATAGGCTGCGATTTTTAAGATTTTGTTCATAGTGCTTTTTTTGAGTTTATAAAATTTAGAAATAATCGGAAGTACTTGAAAGTCAATAATTAAATTAATTCTATTCCCTATGGAAAAATTACTTTTAATCTTGAATAGATTCTATTTTCCTTGATTCAGTAAAAAAAAACTCCTTGTTTTTCAATTTCAATTGGCTTTTACTTTAACCCACAGAAAAGACTTTCTATTTTCACAAGGAATTAACCAAAAACGACGATGAAAAAAATACTACTCCTTTTTCTTCTACTATCAAGCGTGATGACTTATGCTCAGGAGGCAGAAGTAATCACTAAACTAAATTCAAAAGCTGATTATTACGGAGATTTAGCCAGGAAAATCTGGGCAAATCCTGAATTGGGATATTTGGAAAATACTAGTTCAGCCTTGCTCCAAAAGACACTTTCAGATGCAGGTTTTAAAGTAACGGCTGGTGTAGCAGAAATACCTACCGCCTTTGTGGCTGAGTTTGGTTCTGGAAAACCAGTCATCGGGATCATGGCAGAGTTTGATGCCTTACCCGGAGTATCACAAAAAGCTGTTCCTTTCCGTGATCCAGTAGTGGAAGGCGGAGCAGGACATGCCTGTGGCCACCATTTATTTGGTACAGCTTCCGTTGCCGCAGGGATTTCTGTGATGGAATGGATGAAGGAAAATAAAATTCAAGGTACGCTTCGTGTCTATGGAACGCCAGCTGAAGAAGGTGGTGGAGGTAAAGT
>JAHEBE010000049.1 GCA_024642365.1 Algoriphagus sp. | reverse complement strand
TCGGCTAAAAAAATGGCTGGACCATCTTTGGATTTTTGAACTTGTAAAGTTGCAATTTCATTCGACAGTTCAAGGTACTTTTCAAAGGTTTCGGCTAGCATGACACATCCAACCGTCAATTTCGCTTTGGCAATTGTTTTCAGGAGTTCCTTATTGAACATTTTCCAACCAAGACCATCATGAATCAAAATTTTTCGCCCAAGTAAGTCCAATCCGTGGATACCGGTTGTCCCTTCGTGAATAGGATGAATACGTGCCTCCCGGTAATATTGCTCCACCGGAAAATCAGTAGTATATCCTGCTCCTCCCAAAATCTGGACCGCCGCGGATGTGCTTTGTAGGCCCATTTCTGACGGGTAGCTTTTTGCAATAGGCGTCAATAAGTCGAGTAGTGCTTCCTGTTGTGCTTTCTGAGCAGGATCAGTCTCGTGATTGACTTCGTCAGAAAGTTTTGCACAAAAAAGTAACAAGGCCATGGACCCTTCTGTAATACTTTTCTGAAAAAGTAACATTCGCTTGACATCTGCATGTGCAATGATTGGGACTTGAGGTTGGCTGAGGTCTTTTTCTTCAATTTTTCTTCCCTGAGGTCTTTCTTTTGCATAAGCAAGGGAAGCCAAATAAGCAGCACTTGCAATGGCTACTGCATTCATTCCTACACCAATTCTTGCTTCATTCATCATTTGGAACATGTACTTTAATCCTTGGTTTGGTTCTCCAACCAAAAATCCTTCGCATCCATCATTTGAACCAATCATCAAGTGCGCAATGGGTGCTCCTTTATACCCCATTTTATGATAAATACCCTCTGTTAATACATCATTGCTAAGTCCAGAATCAATTTTCTTTTGAGGGACTATAAATAAGGAAATGCCTTTTGTGCCAGCCGGCGCACCTTCAATTCTGGCAAGCATCAAATGAATTACATTTTCAACAGCGTCATGATCTCCACAGGAAATGTAGATTTTTTGTCCTTTAATCTTAAATACGCCTTCTTTTTCAGTGGGCTTAGCACTTGTGCTTAGATCCGAAAGCGAACTGCCTGCATCTGGCTCTGTCAAGGCCATCGTACCTTGCCACTTACCAGAATACATATCTGGAGTGAATTGCTCAATTAATTCTTTGGAGGCAAAAGATCGAATTAAGTTAGCTGCCCCAGTCGTAAGAAATGGGAAGACACTTGCCGAATAATTTGCGGACTGAAGAATAAACCCTGCTGCTAAGTGAATGGTCCAAGGTATTTGTTGGCCTCCATCAGCATAGGGAAAAGTTGCATTGATCCAGCCATCTTCCCCGAACTGTTTTACAATTCCTTTCATTTCGGGATGAATCTTGATCTTCCCATTTTCTAAAATGGGTTCTTTCCGATCCATTTCGGTCAGAAGCGGGTATAATTTTTTGCTTGCAATCTGTTCAGCCGATTCCAAAATTAATTGAAAGGTTTCTTGACTATGATCTGCGAAATAGGGGATTTGGGTGAGTTGAAGACAATCTAAATTTTCAAAAAGTTGAAAATTCAATTCTTTTCGAGAATAGAATTCAGGCATGATTAAGATTCTGGTTTATCCAAATATCGGATAATTTTGGCAGGATTCCCGCCAATAACTACATCATCTGGGAAGCTTTTAGTAACTATAGAACCTGCTCCAATGACGACACGATCTCCAATTGTGACACCTGGACAAATAACGCTTGCTCCACCAATCCATACGTCATTCCCAATTTTTATTGGTTTTCCAAATTCCCAAAATTCACCTCTTGGCTTGGATTCTAAGGGATGAGTTGCCGCGTAAAACTGTACGTTTGGGGCTACAAAAACACGATCACCAAGACTCACTTGGCAAACATCCAGCACTACACAGTTAAAATTAAAGAAGACATCATCTCCAACTTGGATGTTTGAACCATAGTCACAGTAAAATGGAGGCTCAATCCAAAAGTTAGTGCCTGATTTACCAATCAGTTTTTGGGTTATTTCTGCTCGATATGCAATAGCATCAGGAGCAGAATCATTTAAAGCTTTTGTGAGTTTTCTTGCGTTCAATCTTTCTTTTACCAATTCTGGATCCCCAGCTTGGTACCATTCCCCAGCAAGCATTTTCTCCTTTTCAGTCATTTTTGTTTGCAAAAATCAGCGCTGCTTCAACACCTCTAATCTCAGCCAAGCCTTTTAATCTTCCTATTGCAGAATAGCCAGGGTTGGTTTTTTTTGTCAAATCATCCAGCATTTGATGCCCATGGTCTGGGCGCATAGGAAGGCTTTTTCCTCGGGATTGCTGGACTTTAAGGATTTCATTTATCACGCTAACCATGGGGACATTTCCTTCCAAATGATTATCCTCATAGAAGTTTCCATCCTCGTCTCTTTTAGTACTTCTCAAATGGATGAAATGAATATGCTTTCCAAATTCAGCTACCATTGCAGGTAGGTCATTATCGGCCCTGACTCCAAATGAACCCGTACAAAAAGTAAGACCATTGAAGGGGCTTGGCTGATCTTTCAAAATCCTTCGTGCATCAGCGGCAGTACTCATTATTCTTGGTAAACCAAACAGCGAAAATGGAGGATCGTCTGGATGAATAGCCATAGAGACTCCCACTGATTCAGCAACTGGTACTATAGCATCCAAAAAGAGTCGTAAATGGTCCGCAAGTTTGGCAGCATTTATACCCTCATAGGTTTTCAGCATGGACTTGAACTCCTCCATCGTGTACCCAATCTCTGATCCAGGTAGACCTTTGAGGATATTATCGATGATCAATTGATGTTTTGCAGGGCTTAATGACTCGTAATAGGTCTTTACCTCTTGGTATTCCTTTTCGCTCAATTCTTCTTTTGCACCTGGTCGCTGAAGGATAAATAAATCAAAAGATTGGACCGCTTTTTTCTCATAGAGCAATGCTTTTACGCCATTTGGAAGTTCATATTCCAAGTCTGTTCGAGTCCAATCTAAGATTGGCATGAAGTTGTAGCAAACTGTAAAAATACCTTCTGAGGCTAAATTTCGAATAGTTTCTTGATAATTCTCCAGTTGTTTCTGATAGTTTCCAGACCGAGTTTTAATTTCTTCATGGACAGGTACAGATTCTACCACCGACCAAATAAGCCCGGCAGCTTCAATCATTTCTTTTCGAGTTCGTATTTCAGCTTTGCTCCACACTTCCCCATTTGGAATATGATGCAATGCAGTGACGATTCCTGTAGCTCCAGATTGCCTGATATCGCGAAGGCTTACGGGGTCTTTTGGACCATACCAGCGCATGGTTTGTTGCATTTTGATCATGTTCTTATTGGTTAATTTGTTGATTTTTCTGCTTTAATAGCCGAATGAAATTAATGATTCTATTGAGATTAGACACCAGAATAGGCGCTGAATCCACCATCAACTGCGATAACTGTACCGGTCACAAATGCTGAGGCATCTGCACAAAGCCAGTGGAGCGTCCCAAGTAAATCTTCTGGATTTCCAAATCGCTGCATAGGGGTATGGGTGATAATCTGTTGACCTCGTTGGGTCAATTTTCCCTCCGATTCGGTCAATAAGGTTCTATTTTGTTCAGTAAGGAAAAATCCAGGAGCCAATGCATTCACCCGAAAATCCGGGCCATGTTTCGCGGCTAATTCGACTGACAAAAACTTGGTAAAATTGTCAATAGCAGCTTTTGCAGAGGCATAGCCCATCACTCGTGTCATCGGCCTAGATGCAGCCATGGAAGAGATGTTGATGATGTTTCCTTTCCCGTTCTTGAGCATAAGGGGTAGGAGAGCTTTAGTAGGTAGCACTGTCCCCATGTAATTTAAGTCAAGCACTTTTTTCAAAGCCGTCGAATCCAAGTCTAGGAAGGTCTGTTCAGGACGGATCACTGCCCCAGGCATATTTCCTCCAGCTGCATTGATCAAAATATCAATCTCTCCAAATTTATCAGCAAGCTTTTCTTGAAGTTGATTTAATCCTTCTTCATCGGTGACGTCCAGCCCATAGCATATGGCATTTCCGCCCGCCTCTTTTATTTCTTTTTCAAGGGCTTCAATTTTCGATAATGTCCGCCCCAGGAGAATAAGCGTCGCACCTTTCGAAGCTAAATAATGACACATTGTGCTACCTAAAACGCCAGCAGCACCAGTAAAAACAATTCTTTTTCCTTTTAGGGAAAATAAATTTTCAAGCATAATCAAATTTTATAATTGGAAGGATCGAAGTCGAAGTAGTTCTTGGCATTGTGGTAACAAATGTCTGAAATCAGTTTTCCAAGCCATTTTTCATCCCAAGGAAGTTCCCCGTTTGCGACATCATTACCAAATAAATTACATAAGATCCTTCTAAAATATTCGTGACGTGGAAATGAAAGAAAGCTTCGTGAATCTGTTAGCATTCCTATGAAACAACTTACTAAGCCCATATTTGAAAGTGTATTCAACTGTTTTTCCATACCATCTTTTTGGTCTAGATACCACCAGCCTGAACCGAATTGAATTTTCCCTTTTGATGAGCCATCATTGAAATTCCCGATCATGGTCGCAAGAATTTCATTATCTCGAGGATTAAGATTGTACAATACAGTTTTGCACAATTGATCTGTCGAATCTAGCTCATTTAAAAATCCTGCCATCGCGCTCGCTTGATCAAAATCTCCAATCGAATCAAATCCAGTATCTGGGCCTAGTACCTTGAGCGATCTGGAATTTGTATTGCGAAGTGCCCCCAAATGAAATTGTTGTACCCAACCTTTATGATGATACATTTTACATAATTCGGACAGGGTTTTATACTTGAAAAATTGAACTTCTGCTAAGCTCAAGGATTTTCCTTGAAGCACATGTTGAAATAAACTATCAATATTGAATTCGTCTCCCTCAAAAAAGTAAAGCTGCTCTAGCCCATGGTCAGAAAGTCTGCAACCATGATTATGGAAAAAATCAATTCGCAAGGAAAGTGCCTCCAAAAGGCTATCAAAACTATGAATGCTCACTCCACTTGATTGACTGAGTCGATCCAGATAGTCCCGATAGGTAGCTACGTTCTCAACAGCAAAAGATTTGTCAGGCCTAAAAGCAGGATAAAGTTGGAGGGGTTTGTTCTTTTGAGCAAAAGAGATATGATCCTCTAAAGAATCTGTGGGATCATCCGTAGAGCAAACAGTTTCTACATTCATTTGACCTAATAGGCCTAGTGTTGAAAAACCATCTCCTTGTAATTTTTCATTACAGGTATTATAAATTTCCTGAGCAGAGGATTCGTCTAGTAAACCATTCAAACCAAAGTACCTTTTCAGTTCCAAATGCGACCAATGGTAAAGTGGGTTGCGCATGGTATAGGGTACAGTGTGCCCCCATTTTAAGAATTTCTCTTCGTCGGAGGCTTTTCCTGTGATAAAATGTTCATCTATTCCCAAGGTTCGCATGGCGCGCCACTTGTAATGATCACCTGCTAACCAAACTTTTGAAATGTTTTCAAATTTTTTGTTTTGGTTAATTTCTTTGGGAGAAAGGTGATTATGGTAATCAATAATGGGAAGGCTTTTTGCAAAATTATGGTAGAGAATTCTAGCATATTCATTTTGTAAAAGGAAATCTTCTGAAAGAAATGATGTTTGTATAGCAGCTAAAGACATGGAAGTATTTAGTGAGGATTTTTGGCTTTTTCTGAACTTTAATTTAACTCCATTCTAGCACGGAATGAGTTTAAAATACGGAAACGTTTGCGAAAATAAGGGCTATGATCGAGATAATCTTACTAAGGTTTCGTATTTTAAATGACCCAAAATTAACCAAACACTATGGCAGCAGGAATAAACCTAAAAGAATTGGCTGCGGAGCTCAAATTAGCACCTTCGACAGTATCTCGTGCCCTCAATGATAGCTATGAAATCAGCGAGGAGACCAAAAGGAAAGTGATCAGCATGGCTGAGAAACTGAATTACCAACCGAATCAATTTGCTAGAGGACTTCGAGAAAACAAAAGCAAAACCATCGCAGTAATTATACCCGAGCGAATCAATAACTTTTTTGCCCAGGTGATGGATGGGATTGAAGAAATTGCCCAAGCACAGGGGTATCATCTATTGATTTACAATACACATGAAGATGTAGATCGTGAGAAGAAGATTGTAAATCTTTTGTTGAATGGCAGAGCTGATGCAGTGGTGATGTCTGTTTCTAGTCAAACTAGTGACGTTTCTCATTTGGAAAAACTGTATCGTCAAGGATTGCCACTGATCTTCTTCGATCGAATCTGTTCAGAAATCCCAACTACAAAATTTATCACGAATGATTATCAAAGTGCCTACGATGGGACTAAGCACCTGATCCAACAAGGCTGTAAGAAAATCGCATTTTTGATGATCAGCAAGGAATTGTCCATAACCAAAGAGCGCTATCGAGGCTACTCAGCTGCGATCAAGGAGGCAGGTTTAGAAAAAGAGCCGGCTTTTAGTTTGAATTGTAATCATTGCGATGAAGAAAATATCGGCCTAATCAGGGATATGCTTTGGTCCGAAAATAGGCCGGATGGGATAGTTTCTGCTGTTGAAAAGTTAGCCTTGGCAACCTACCATGCTGTTAAAGGAACCAAAATTCGAATCCCTGAAGATTTAAAAATTATCAGCTTCGCAAATACCACTATGGCAGGTTTACTTAATCCTTCATTGACTACTATAACTCAACCTGCAATTACCATTGGACAAGAATGCGCCAAATTGCTTATTGGAAAATTAACCAAACCGAAGCATTATGAGCTAATCGATCAGGTAATCACTATTCCTTCAAAAATTATTATCAGATCTTCCACAGTAGCATAAAAGTATATCATGGCTAGTCAAAAAAAAGCTGCTCCATTTGGAGCAGCTTTTTAATTGTTTAGGATTTAATTAATTGATTAATATCCAGTGTTTTGTGGGAACCCAGAGGCTCCACCTTCCGCTCTATCAATTTGATTTTGAGGAATTGGTCTCAATACATGGAAGTCTTTAATATTTGGAGCACCCTGCGGATTATATTTTTTCACTCTATCCACTAAAATTCCCCATCTCTTTAAATCCAACCATCTGGTCTGCTCACCGATAAGTTCTCTAGCTCTTTCCTCAGTAATGAAATCCATTGTGAGTTGAGATGGAGTAATTTCCATTGCAGTTTGCTTACCAGGGAAAGCAGCTCTTCGTCTTACTTTATTGATATTCGAAGTCGCTAAATCTATTTTTCCTTGCTTAAATTGAGCTTCAGCAAGTAGTAAATAGGTGTCAGCTAGACGCATTGCTATATAGTCTCTTCCACCTTCAAATTGAGTACGATCGACACGTCCTGGATCCATATGTTTATTAAGAGCTGGGAATAGTCTTTCGGTGTAAAGCTCTGGAGTTAATACTTGATATTTGTATTTAGCTCTTTCGGCAGAGGACATATTGTATCCTGGAAGCCACATTGTGGTATCTCCTGCTGCAAATGTTACAGTAGCTTTTGATTTGTCAAAGGTTGTATTGTACGTTCCAGCTTTGTTTGACTTGAAATGATCAACATAAGATTTTTTATACCTTGAATCATTTACTCGATCGGCAAATATGACATTCAATGTATAATCTGTTGATTTATAACGTTTGAAAGGTCGACCATTTTGAGTGTCTCTTTGCATTCCTGGCTGAACATCATATTCCATGAGGAAGAAGACGTGAGCATTATTGCCTCCACCATTCGTTAGAGGGTCTCTCGTATACTGAACAGACCAGACCACCTCATTATTGATTTCATTGCCGAAAGCATGTACACTTGCAAAATCTGGAAGCAAAGTCAATCCATAATTATTGATGACATTCTGAAGCAATGGCTCAGCTTTGGCAAAATCGGAGGTTTCTTTAGCTTCCGAAGTACCTTTGGTAAGGTATACTCTTCCCAACAAATGTTCCGCAGCTGGACGAGTTACTCTGCCGTAGTCGGCCGACTTTGCTTTTGCTTCCAGGTTTGGAATTGCCTCCTCCAAATCTTTGATAATCGCTGAATACACTTGTGCGACAGTAGCTCTTGTAACCACTTTGGTAGGAGCTGTCGTCTCAGCAAGCTGAAGATCCACTCCTCCAAATAGTTGCACTAGGATGAAATAATGGTGGGCTCGAATGAATTTAGCTTCGGCTACACGTTGATTTATCAAAGTTTGAGAAATCCCTGTAAGATTTACAGAACGATCAATTACCGCATTACAGGTGTTTATACCAGCATAAAATCCATCCCACAATTCTCTAACATGACCATTTTGCGAATCAAATTGGTTGGTATAAGTATTCATGAATTTCCATGAACCATCCGCACCATTGGTAAAGATGTCTGTCCCGAAAATCGTGAAGTTATTCCCACGCTCAGTACCATACCAAACACGCATTGAACTGTATGCGGCGTTGATTCCATCATTCATTCCCTTAGGTGTATTGAGGTAGTCATTGCCAATTGGTGCAATTACATCCTCCACCAAATATTCGCTACACGAAACTAGGGTAGAAAGTCCAAGTATAAGGGCAACTGATTTTGCCCAGAAATTAATATTTATGGCTAATTTTTTCATGATAATTAGAATTTAGCATTTATACCAAATGTGAAAGAAGTGATGGCTGGCGTCACGTTAGCATTTACTGCTCCCGCTCCCACACCCTGCTCACCATCTAAATACACTTCAGGATCAATTCCCTTGTGCTCAGAGCGGTAATTCGCAAAAATGAATGGCTGCTGAATACTGGAGTAAATTCTCAAGTTGGACAGTCCAATTTTCTTAGCTGCATCCGGCGAGAAATTGTATCCAAAATTGATATTTCTCACTTTTAGAAAACTTCCATCAAAGTATTCCATTGAACTCGCATACTTCGCACTTTCTTGGTTGACATTTGGTCTTGGATAGTCATTTGTTGGATTATTTGGTGTCCAATAATTGATGTCCAAATTGTTATATCTTCCAGCAAGGGTGTTGTTTTGGGTGTGGAACTGAGATCGAATCATGTATCCGGATCTTGCATAGAGGAAGAAGGAAAGATCGAATCCTTTAAAAGTAAATCTGTTTGTAAATCCTAACGCAAAATCTGGAACTGCTGATCCAAGAAACTGTCGGTCAAGTGAGTTGATCACTCCATCTCCATTGAAATCTTCTATTTTTATTTCACCAGGAACACTTCCAAATGTTTTTGCAACATCAGCTTCGGAAGTTTGCCAAATGCCGATTTTCTTTAAATCATAAAAAACGGTTAATGGCTGCCCGATGAATCTACCTGCTGAAATGTCATCCCCATTTGGCAAAGAGATGATTTCCTCTTTGTTTTTTGTGAAAATAATATCCGATGACCAAGTGAAGCTACCTGACTCCACATTTAAAGTGGATAAGGTTAGTTCCACACCTTTATTTCTGGTTTCACCAATGTTTGTGGTATATCCTCCAAATCCTGTTGAATTAGGAAGCGGCTGTGGAGCAAGAAGATCAGATGTATTAGTGATGTAATATTCCAATGATCCAAAGATTCTGCTTTTCCATAAAGCGAAGTCTAATCCCAAGTTCAATGTGGTAGATGTTTCCCATTTCAAATCTGGGTTTCCGATTGTACCAGGACCATATCCAAATGCAGCAGTATTGTCATAAGCATAGCTTGTTCTTCCCAGTAGTGCTTGTGTTTGGTAAGGGTTGATCGCTTGGTTACCAATTGATCCATAAGAAGCTCTAAGCTTCAATTGATCTATGGTAGATGAATTGCTCATGAAGCTTTCTGAATGGATATTCCATCCAACTGCAACTGAAGGGAAATAGGCAAATCGATTGTTTTCACCAAATCTGGAGCTTCCATCAGCTCTTAAAGTACCAGTAAGTAAAAATTTGTTTTTGTAGTCATAGTTTACTCTTCCCATGAAAGACATCAATGACCATTCTACTAAATTGGTGTTTGCTCCAGTGATTTGAGAAGCATCTCCAAGTCTGTGATACAATTGCGATTCTGCTGGGATTCCTAACACAGAAACAGTCGTTTGCTCAAACTTGTCACGCTGGATTGATTGTAACGCTGTAAGATTTAAGTTGTGTTTTCCGTTGAATGTCTTGGTATAAGTCAAGATGTTTTCAAGGGTGTAGTTGAATGAGAATCGATCATCAACACTACCTGTAGCTGCACCGCCGCGTCTGGCGTTTGTCTGAGAACCTGTAAATCTTCCGTTTCTACTTATTGTGATATCTGGTCCGAAAACCATTCGATAGCTAAGTCCAGGCACGATGTCATATTGAGCAAAAATACTATTGAAAATTCTGTAGTTTTTGGTCAAATCTACCTGAGCTCCATCAACAACTTCCGCAAACGGGTTTGTTCTCAAACCATCAGAAGTTGGTAAAAAGATAAGGTTACCATCGTCATCATAAGGTTTGCCTAGCGGGTTTTCCGCAAGTGCACCTCCAAGCGGGTTGAAGTTCTCTCCATTTCGATCACTGTAGGATACGAGTGTAGAGGTGCCAAATTTGATTTTGTTATTGATTTTATGATCAATATTTGCTCTAAATGTGTAACGAGTAAAATCCTGATTGATGATTACCCCTTCATCTTTAAAATAATTTGATGAGATATAGAAAGTGGTTTTATCACTACCACCACTAATTCCAAGTTGATAACTTTGGATTGATCCATTTCTCATTAATCCTGCTGGATAATCGATCGATCTTCCAGTCGCTATTCCATCTAATTCAACTGGCTCAAAAATCTTTGCATCAGCTTCTGGAGTACCTGGCCCTGCAGGATATCCTTCTCCAGCTCTTCTGGATTCTCTTTTATATTCTGCAAATTCTTCCCCATTGAAGACGTCAATTCTTCCTAATGATTTATTTATTCCATAATAAGCGTCCAATGAAACAACGGTTTTACCAACGTTTCCTCTTTTTGTTGTGATCAAAACAACACCATTGGAACCTCTAGAACCATAGATTGCTGTTGCAGATGCATCTTTCAATACCTCCATTGAGGTAATGTCTTGTGGGTTGATGTCATCAATTCCTCCTGCAACAGGAATTCCATCTATTACATAGAGTGGTTCATTGGATGCATTGAATGATCTTCTTCCTCTAATTCTCACTTGTGGAGAAGCTCCTGGCTTTGAACCAGGCTGAGTCACATCGACACCGGCAGCTCTACCTTGTAATGCTTGCCGAGCATCCTTTATCGGTAATTCTTGGATTTCTTTATTCCCAACAGATGAAATCGCACCTGTCAATTGACTTTTCTTAACTGTACCATAACCTACCACCACAACTTCATCTAGGTCAGAAAGATCCGGGCTTAAACTGATATTAATTTGAGATTGATTTCCCACTTCTCTTTCTACAGGAGTGTACCCGATGAATGAAAAGACCAAGACGCCGTTTGAGGGCGTGCTAATAACATACTGACCATCAATGTCAGTTGTGGTTCCTGTTGTCGTTCCCTTGACGAGAATTGTAACCCCAGGAAGCGGGGCACCAGTTTCATCTGAGACAGTACCTCGTACTTGGGCATTTTGAGCCCAAGCACTTGTAGCGCCTAAGATCAAAATAGTCCACACGATTAGGTGTTTGTAAATTTTTTGACTCATAGTAGATTAGGTTTATTGAAAATTGGTTTTCTCAAGTCACAAGGCAGTACAACTAGAAAAAGAAATACCTCGGAACTTGTATATGAAATTTAGTTTTTCAAATTCCTATTCTCAAGCGAGTAAAATCTAGACTTACGGAATCGATTGCGAGTGTGAAAAAGTGCCTCTATTGGTCCAAAAGGGGCTTATGTTTTTTTCAGGAATTCATATTACCCACCTTGCTAAAAATAAGGAGGAAAAAAAATCATAAAAAAACCGCTCTAGAAATTCTAGAGCGGTGGAATTTAAATTTTAAACCTTCGGTGGTTCCCAGCCTTTCTCATAGGTCCGAGTCCAGAGTGCTTTTCCTTTTTCGGAGTTTTGGATATGTCCATTCTTAGGATCACAAATCAAAGTTTCTCCGGTACGATAGGAAATATTCGCTAAGTGGCAGAGTAGGGTAGAGACTGCTCCTTCTTCGATATTCGAATTTTGTTTTTCTATTCCTCGTACCGCATTGAAGAAGTTGACCACGTGAGTTGTACTCATGTCGCCTCCACCTCCTAGTTGTGTGCCTGCTTCATTTCCTCCTCCCATATTTTCTTTGATCATCTTTCCTCCTCTATCAAACAGCTTATATCCACCTCGATTGACGAAGACAGTTCCTTCTGTCCCGTAAATGATCGTTCCCCGATCGGAGCCATAGGTATTGTAGGAATTTCGGCTTTTGCCGTCCCATTCGATCACGGAGCCATTTTCAAATCTGAATTGTGCCTCCATCGTGTCGTACATCACCCAGCCATCTTCAGGGAAATGTCGCTTTGCCGCTTCTACTTCCACCATGCTTGGGTAATCCACTTGAAGGGCCCAACGAGCTACGTCCAATTCGTGAGTGGCATTATTGCCTGTTTCTGCAGTGCCATATTCCCAGCCATACCAGTGCCAGTTGTAATCCCAAGTATCGTGGGTGTAAGCTTTTCTTGGAGCTGGACCTTGAAATAATTCCCAATCCAATCCCTCTGGTGCTGGTGCTGCTTTTGGATTAGGTACAGCACCTCTTCCATTGCTATAAAATGCAGTTGCCTTGTAGGCTTTACCAATCGTGCCACCATGAATAGCAGCAATGATTTCTCTACTTTCCGGAGCAGATCGCTGCTGATTTCCCATTTGGACTACTTTTCCATAATGTTTTTGTAAGGAAATCAATAATTCTCCCTCACGTGGATTGTGTGAGCAAGGCTTTTCAACATAGACATGCTTGCCACGATCCAAAGCCAACCATGTACCGGGTGCATGCCAATGATCCGGAGTGGCATTGATCAAGACATCGACTTCTTTATCGTCGAGGACTTTCATGATATTCTGCTCTTGTTTTGGCTGGTAGTCGATATACTTTTCAAAGTTTTTGGCAGCTTTAGGCATTTGAGAGCGCATGGCATCACAGAGGTAAAGCAGATTGACATTGCTTGACTTTAATCCAATCGGCTCATAGAAAGCGCCCAGCCTTCTACCTAATCCAGCTATTGCTACATTTAGTCGCTCATTGGCTCCTATAATATTTCCGTAGGATTTTGCAGAAAATGCCATTGATCCCAAGGCTGAAAAACCAAGACTGGCTGCAGCGGTTTTTTTTATGAATTGTCTTCTGGGATTATTTTTCATTGCTATTTCAGGTCTTAGTTTAACGTTTTGATTTTAATATTCTTGAAGCTTACGTTGTCTCCGTGGTCTTGGAGTAGGATGTGTCCTTCCTTGGCTTCACCAAAATTTTCCCAAATTTTGTATTTACTGATGGCAACGAGTGCTTTGTATTCGGGAGATCCGCGCTGATACTCTACGACTTTGACACCATTAAGGTAATGCTCCACCTTATTATCAGGATAAACGACTACACGTCCCTTGTTCCACTCACCGATAGGTTTGATGAATCTTGGCTGTTTGTCTGCCTTGATCAGGTCATAAAGTGAAGCTAAAGTGCGGTTTCCCTCAATTCCCATTTTGGCATCGGGATGCTTTTCATCATCAAGCACTTGGTATTCCAATCCGATTGCTGAACCTTTATTACCTTCGGAAAGAGTGACGAAATACTTCAAACCACTATTTGCTCCTTCTGTCAATTTGAAATCAAAGGCTAAGTCAAATGCTGAGAACATTTCTTTTGTCACGATATCGCCCGCATTTGTAGATTCACTACCATCTGTTTTGGCGATGCTGAGGATTCC
>JAHEBE010000318.1 GCA_024642365.1 Algoriphagus sp. | reverse complement strand
TGAAAATTAGGACTTAGTATTGAAAATATTTTGGATCAAAAACAAAATACTTCTATCTTTGTGTCCCTTTTTGAGGGTGAAATAAATTTAACAAGCTAAAAATTAAACAGTTACACAGTGGATACTTTGAGCTATAAGACCGTTTCAGCCAATACCGCAACTGTAGATAAGCAATGGGTTATTGTGGATGCCCAAGCTGCAGTTTTAGGTAGATTGGCTAGTGAGGTAGCGAAAATCTTAAGAGGAAAAACGAAGCCAAGCTTCACTCCTCACGTTGATTGTGGTGACAATGTCATCGTAATCAACTCTGACAAAATCAGGTTAACTGGTGACAAGTGGGACTCCAAAGTTTATGTGAGACACACCGGTTATCCAGGAGGTCAGCGAATCTCTACCCCAAAGCTATTGAAGGACAAATCTTCAACAATTTTGATCGAGAAAGCTGTAAGAGGCATGTTGCCTAAGAACAGATTGGGAAGAAAATTATACGGCAACTTGTACGTGTATGAAGGATCTGAGCATCCACATGCAGCACAGCAGCCTACATCTATCACGCTTTAATCGTCTATTTAATGGAAATCATTAACAAAATCGGTAGAAGAAAAACCTCTGTAGCCAGAATTTACATGTCTCCAGGAAAAGGTGAAATCACCGTTAACAATAGATCATTGGAAGTTTACTTCCCATTTGATTTGCACCAAATTGTAGTAAAGCAGCCACTTGCTCTTGTAGGAGTGGATGGTAACTACGACATCAAAATCAATGTTGATGGTGGTGGAAGTACAGGCCAGGCAGAAGCTGCTCGTATGGCTATCTCTAGAGCATTGTGTGAATTCGATGCTGAGCACAGAGGTCCTTTGAAGAAAGAAGGATTCTTGACTCGTGATCCTAGAATGGTGGAACGTAAGAAGCCAGGACGTAGAAAAGCAAGAAGAAAATTCCAGTTCTCTAAGCGTTAATTCGGGATTTATCTCTTTTATATCAGAAAAAATATTTATTCATGGCCAAAATAGAATACAAAGACTTACTAGATGCTGGTGTTCACTTCGGACACTTGACGAGAAAGTGGGATCCAAGAATGTCTCCATACATTTTCATGGAGAAAAATGGTATCCATATTATCGATCTTAACAAAACGCTTGCTTGCCTCGACGAAGCATCTAACGCAATCAAGCAAATCGTACGCTCAGGCAAAAAAGTGATGTTCGTTGCTACTAAAAAGCAAGCGAAAGATCTTGTAGCAGGTGAAGCAAAAAGATTAAACATGCCTTACGTAACCGAAAGATGGTTAGGTGGAATGTTGACTAACTTCGCTACCATTCGCAAATCCTTGAAGAAAATGTCTTCATTGGACAAATTGATGAATGAGGAAGCTTACAAGAACCTTGCGAAAAAAGAGCGATTGATGGTTTCCCGTCAAAAGGAAAAAATGGAAACAGTGTTAGGTGGTATTGCTGATTTGAGCAGACTTCCAGCAGCACTTTTCGTTGTTGACATCAAAAGAGAACATATTGCTATTGCTGAAGCACAAAAGCTTGGTATCCCAGTTTTCGCATTGGTAGATACGAACTCCAACCCAAATGAGGTGGAATTCCCAATCCCAGCCAATGACGATGCATTCAAGTCAGTATCCTTGTTAGTTAAAGCTTTCGGAGAAGCAATCGAAGAAGGTCTTTCTGAGCGAAAGAGAGACAAAGAAGATGCGAAACTTTCTGAAGAGGAAGAAGCAAAGAAAGCTGTTGACGCTGAAACAAAAGACTGAACCACAACTTGAATTAATAATTAAAAAAATTGAACATCAGGTTTAGGCCTATGTTCAATTTTTTGTTTTAATCGACCTCCCGAAGCCAAATGGCTTCTTTAAAAAATAATTTATCGTTTAATCAAACTGATACTACAATGGCAATTACTGCACAAGAAGTAAACAAACTGAGACAAATGACCGGCGCCGGCATGATGGATTGCAAAAAAGCTTTAACTGAGGCTGAAGGCGATTTCGAAAAAGCTGTTGACATCCTTCGTAAAAAAGGTCAAAAAGTATCTGCATCTAGAGCAGACAGAGAGACGAAAGAAGGTGTTGCCGTAACAAAAGTGGTAAACAACGGAGCAAAAGGAATTCTTCTTACACTTACTTGTGAGACTGATTTCGTAGCTAAAAACGAAGAGTTTGGAGCATTTGCAAATACCCTACTTGATCTAGCTGTAGAAAAAGGAGCAACTTCTATTGATTCAATATTGGCACTTCCATTTGATTCAATCACAGTGGCTGAGAAAATCACAGAAATGACTGGTAAAATCGGTGAGAAACTTGAAATCTCTCATTTCGAAATCGTAGAAGCTGAGACAGTAGTACCTTACATCCACTCCAATGGAAAATTAGGTGTATTGGTAGGATTGACAAACACTTCTGGTACTGACGTTGAGGAAGCTGGAAAAGACGTAGCTATGCAGATCGCAGCTATGAACCCAGTAGCGCTTGATAAAGACGGAGTAGATGCTACTACTGTAGAGCGTGAGATCGAAGTAGGAAAAGAGCAAGCAAGAGCTGAAGGCAAGCCAGAAGAAATGCTTGAGAAAATCGCTTTGGGTAAACTAAACAAGTTCTACAAAGAGAATACATTGCTAAGCCAGTCTTTTGTGAAAGACAATAGCAAGACTATCGCACAGTACCTTGATAGCGTAAGCAAAGGAATGACTGTATCTGCATTCAGAAGAGTATCTATCGGATAATCTGAATCAGATTTTAAATACCAAAAAGCCCTTTCAATTAATTTTGAAAGGGCTTTTTTTATTTCACTTCTACCTAGATTTAACTATTCATCAGCTCTTCGATTTCCTCGGGTTCTACAGGAATATTCCGCATTAAATCCAAGTAGCCTTTTTCTTGAATCACAATATCATTTTCCAGACGGACACCAAAGCCCTCTTCCGGGATATAAATCCCGGGCTCCACGGTAAATACCATTCCTGCCTGAATCGGAAAATGCATCGTACCTACATCATGGACATCCAATCCCAAGTGATGAGAAGTCCCATGCATAAAATACTTTTTAAAGGCTGGCCAGTTTGGATCTTGATTTTTGATATCTGTCTGATCTATCAGTCCTAGTCCAACCAATTCGCTCTGCATGATCAAGCCAACTTCCTGATGGTAATCTTGGATAGTCACACCGGGAGTGAGTATGGAGGAAGCCTTCTTTTTTACCCGAAGAACCGCATCATAGACAGCTCTTTGTCTTGGAGTAAATCTCCCATTGACAGGTATCGTTCGGGTCATATCTGCATTATAATTACCGTATTCTGCACCTACATCTAATAGCAAAAGTTCACCATCGAGACAAGCCTTCTTATTTTCAATATAATGAAGCACACAGGCAGATGCTCCGGAGGCAATAATTGGTTCGTAAGCAAAACCCTTACTTCGGTTACGCACGAATTCATGCAGGAATTCCGCCTCGATTTCATATTCGGTAACACCCGGCTTGACAAAGGATAAAATTCTTCTAAATCCTTTTTCCGTGATATCGCAGGCGATTTGCAATTGAGCGATTTCCTCGGGTTCTTTTACTCCCCTCAACTCATGCATGATCGGAGCGACTCGCTCATATTCATGGAGTGGGTATTTTTCTTTACAGGATTTAATGAATCGGGCATCTCT
>JAHEBE010000317.1 GCA_024642365.1 Algoriphagus sp. | reverse complement strand
CGGCATACTATTAAATCAGCAACCAAACTGGCGCCTGGGAATCAAAACATAAAAGTTGATTTCAACTATGATGGACCTGGTCCAGGAAAAAGTGCAACGATTGTACTTTCCGTAAATGGGAAGAAGGTTGGAGAAACTAAAATAGATCGATCAATATTTGTAAGGTTCTCGCTTGACGAAACTTGGGATGTCGGAGAAGATACTGGAACACCTCTTGATTTTGATGTGTACGACGTGCCATTTAAGTTTACAGGAGAGCTGAAGAAATTGAATGTAAAATATAACTAATAAGAAAGATTAACCTCTTAGAGAGAAATGAACATACTGAAGTAGTCTGATTTAAAAGCAAGTTCAGTATGTAGTACGAATGCCAGCGTTCATTTATCCGTTTTGGATAAATAAGAACGCTGGCATTTATGTTATCCCGAATAGAAATTGAGCACGCGAATACTATTGCTCAAAAAAATAGACAATGTTCCACTTTTTTGGGAAATCAATTTGATATTTGAGTCACTCCGAAAATTGAACTACAGAAGAATAAATCGTAGAGCTCATGATTTTAAGAAAAGCCACAATTTCCGATAAAGAAACTGTTTGGGAAATTCTGCAACAGGCCATTGCCCAAAGAAAAAGGGATGGGAGTGATCAATGGCAGCATGGCTATCCGAATGCTGAAACTGTCCAAGATGACATCGAAAATGATTATGCCTATGTCTTAGTAGATCAGCAGGAAATTTTGGCGTATGCGGCTCTAATTTTTGGGGAGGAACCAGCTTATCAGGAGATCAAAGGTAAATGGCTTTCTGAAGGGGATTATGCGGTGGTTCATCGAGTAGCGACTTCGGATGCAAGTAAGGGAAAAGGTGTCGCTACCCATTTTTTTAAGATGATAGAGGATTTATGTAAGGAAAAGAATGTCCCCAGCATCAAGGTGGATACCAATTTTGACAATGTTCCTATGATGAAGATTTTAGATAAGCTTGGCTATAGCTATTGTGGCGAAATTTTCTTTATAGGTGCATTTCGAAGAGCTTATGAGAAAGTCTTGAGTGAAGAAATTTGAAGAAAAAGATGTAGAATTCTTATATTCAGTTGCTTAAAGAAAGCAAATTAAAGGAGCTCAAAACCTTGATTTTTACATAATCTTTAAAACTCTAAAAAATGGATGCTCAAAAATTGATTCTTGGATTAGGGTTTTTAGCTACGTTTGGTTGTGAGCCAAAACAATTTGAAATGAAAGTCCCAGTAACTGATCTTGGTCATATTGATCTTGTCCTTGATTCAATAGACTTTTTCACCATTGTCAATGATAAATTTTTGACAGAGGAATTTGGTCTGTATTCTAGGGATACAGCCCACTATGGAAGCGAAGCTAGCTATGATCTTTACCTTACAGGCCAGCAAAATTTCTTTCATATAAGCTTGGCTAAGGGTTTTTGGCAAGACAAAGAAGGAAGTGGAATACTTGTCTTTCAAACTAGAAAGCCTGATATGAAAGATTCATTATTAAATACTTGGAAACATTTTTTTCCAGACTCTATTTTATTCCATGAGTACAAGGGCTCAGACTTTGAATTGAGTGAGTTGATGGTCTATCGATCTAAAGAAGAAAAACCTAAAAAACAAGCTGTGTTTTTCTCGAACCTCACTTCCTATTCCCAACAAAGTTTAAAAAATTGGGGATTTAGTGATTCTTCGATCACATATGGGATCACTATGAGGGAGTTTATGGAAGATTGGGACCCGTTGAATGCAGAAAAACTTTTCAAAAAAATATCAAGATTGCATGTTCAGGTTACAGATTTGGAATTTAAGGATTTGGAATCTGCTCTAAGAACTGTAGGGTATACAGAGTATGAGAATAGCTTCAAGCATAATTTTAATCCTGAAGTAGTTTTTGAAATTGTTTCAGAAAGCAAAACATCAAAATTCAAACAAATTGAAATTGAATTATCAAGACCATCTATAGATAGAGATATTCAAATCGGCAATTCATATCAGATAATTGTAAGAGGAACAAAAATGACTTGGCTTGCAAACTAGATTTTTTCCAATTCTGCTGCTGTCTAAAAAAATTCTTATTCAGTCTAATCTTTTCTAAAATCAATCAGTCAACTTCAGTTATGAAATCATTTTTTAATGAGCTCTTTGAATACTCCCATGAGTCCAATCAAAAATTGGCAGGTATGATGCTAAAAAACTCTGGTAAAGTTTCCGAGAAATCAATTCGGCTTTTCAATCATATTTTAAATGCACATCAAATTTGGAACAATCGAATCGATGCCATGGGGGTCACATTTGGCGTTTGGGAATTTCATTCCATGGAGGATTACTCGGCGATTGATCGGATGAATTTTGAAAACTCACTGCGCATTCTTTCAAGTTTTGAATTGACTGATCGGGTGAAATATGTGAATTCAAAAGGAGACAGTTTTGAAAAGGAGCTTCGAGATATTCTATTTCATATCATCAATCACAGCACTTATCATCGAGGACAGATTGCAAGCAATTTTAGAGAAACCGGCTTGGAGCCATTGATTTCAGATTTTATTTACTTCAAGGAATAAAGTGAATTATTCGCGCCACCAACCATTTTGCTTTCTGATAAAAACTAGTTGACCGGTATGGTAGGCATTATGTGCTGAGATATTTGCCAGTGTCTCCGCCCAGTTTAGAAGATTTTCGCCCTCCAGTTTTCCGGCCTCCAATTCAATTTCAGTGAAGACTTGATCCATTTTTTTTACCAAATTGGCCCATTCCTCTTCTTCAAATTGGTCAAAAGTCACCGAGTTGTCCTCGGTAAATTCAGCCACTTTTTCTCCCTTTAGTGCGCTCAAAAATCGCTCATTCCAGAAGACCAAATGCCCGACTAATTGGCTGATGGAGTGATTATCAGATCCGTCTTTCCAGTTCGCCTGCTCCACGGTTAAGCCAGCCACTGCTACACTTGTCGGAGGGAACCAGTTTTCTTGATTATGGGAATATTCCAGTTGCTTTATGAGTAATTGGTTCAGCTCTTGAGCAGAAACAGCACTTGAATAAATAATCGCGAAGAAAATTAGACAGGGGATTAATTTTTGGATTTTCATAATAGCATTTGTTATGGTGTTTTGGATTCTTATTTCGCTCCTTGAAATGCACTTAGAGACATCGGGATATACCACTCATTCTTGACCAAATCGATTCCACCTCCTAATTTTTCCTGGACCATTCGATCCACAATAAAAACTCCCGTTTGAGCCATATTTTCAAAGGTGTCGATCCCGTTATTTGGGAAGCCTCCTCGGGTACGGTGAATATTAAATCGATTGGAAAGGTTGGTGCCGAAAGCCTTCTCAACTCCTTCTTTGCCAATTAAAAAACCGATTAAGCCACCCCAAGTGGCAGTTGGATTGTCAGAATCCCAACCAGCCAGAGCACCAATTTTGATGGTTTCCTTCAAGTCGCCCTCCCCATAAAAAAGGCTGACCATACTTGCTCCAAAATTAATCCCGCCCGCAAAGCATCCGTGGCAAGCCGGCTCACGTTCATACCAATCATACCCAGCTTCCTGATTGAGTTGGTATTTGATATGGAGACTGTCTCGAGTAGTTTCCCAAGGAATACCTGCCGCGTAGCTTCTTTTGACAAAATCATGCATGCTCGCCACGGCGCTACCTTCAGGCAATACCG
>JAHEBE010000048.1 GCA_024642365.1 Algoriphagus sp. | reverse complement strand
GTATGGATGTGGCCGAGGAGCATGGACTGGATCCTAAAATGGTAATCGTGGATCATAATAATGAAGAGACTGTAAAGGAGGTTTTGGATCGGGGCTACTATGCGGGATTTACGATTTATCCCCACACCAAAATGGGTTCTGAACGGATGGTGGAAATTGTCAAGCAATATGGCCCTGAACGAATTATTGTCAATTCAGCAGCTGATTGGGGGATTTCGGATCCATTGGCTGTGCCGAAAACAGCTGACTTAATGCGCAAATCCGGAATTCCAGAGGAACATATTCGATTGTGCACTTACCAAAATGCACTCACTGCTTTTGCTCAGAGTGGACAAATGGATGAACAAGATTGGTTGAATGCACCGCCTTTGGATCAAACCAAGAAGATGAGCGGAAATTCTGTATTGAGAGGTGGCCAAACTCCTAGAGTGGAAGGTTCTTCTGATTATGTGGAGAATTAATTCATGAGAAGTTCTCCCGTTTTTGCCTTTCTTCAACTGACCCGTCCGGCGAATGTGATCACTGCGATTGCTGATATTTGGGCTGGTTTTGCTATTGCTGGGGGTTGGACATATATGCTTAGCAACTGGGAATTAGGGACTGGAGATTTTTGGCAAAAATTAGCATGGCTTTCATTGAGTACAATTGGATTGTATGCTGGAGGAGTTGCCTTTAATGACGTTTTTGATTCTGAATTAGATGCTAAAGAGCGACCAGAGCGCCCGATCCCTAGTGGAAGGGTGAGTAGAAATGCAGCAGCTTGGATGTCAACAATTCTCCTCATTCTGGGAATACTTGCAGCCAGCCAAGTGAATGTTGTTTCCTTTGGCTTGGCAATTTTAGTCGCGATTTTAGCTGTTACCTATGATTATTGGGGAAAACACCAGTTTTATTTTGGCCCGATCAATATGGGGATGTGTAGAGCTGGAAATCTTCTCTTAGGAATTAGCGTTGCCCCTGAGTTGATTCATTCTCATATGAGTTTGATTGGATTAATTCCTTTGATTTACGTAGCAGCAATTACCATGATCAGCCGTGGAGAAGTGCATGGGAAAAATCGAAATGCACTTTTTGGAGGTGCAGCGATGTATGGGATTATTATCCTGAGCATTTTCATGTTGAGTTATATCAATGGGCCAACTTATTTGGAAACTATTCCTTTTCTGATTGGCTTGGGGATTATGATCTTTCCTCCTCTGCTAAAAGCAATTCGAACCCAAGACCCAAAATTGATTGGGAAATCTGTGAAAGCAGCCGTGATTTCGTTAATTATCCTGAATGCTTCGCTTGCAGCAGCCTTTGCAGGATGGAAGATTGGTGTATTTGTGTTATTGTTGCTTCCTGTTTCGCTTTGGCTGGCTAGAAAATTTGCAGTCACCTAATTCCTTGAACTCAGAATATAGAAAAGTTACATTAACACCCTGGATGCCCAATAGACCCGAATACTGGAATGAATACAATCATTGAACAAAATTTTTCAGTACCCTTTCATTACCAAGTTTGCTTTACGCAGGACCTGTTTGGCCTAGAAAACAGACTTTTTGTGGATGCTTTGGAAAAAGGGAAAAGACCCAAAGTATTTTTTGTTATTGATTCTGGAGTAGCTGATACGCATCCAAATTTGATCCAAGCAATAAAAACTTATGCAGAGAACTTTTCAGAACAGTTTATTCTAGCGGCTTCGCCTTTGATTGTACCCGGAGGTGAGGCTTGTAAAAATGACCTGTCTATTTACCAGAAAGTGGTTGAAGCAACTCATCTTTTTGGAATAGATCGACACTCTTACATTGCAGTGATAGGTGGAGGAGCCGTTTTGGACATGGCGGGTTTTGCGGCTGCGATTTCTCATAGAGGAATCCGATTAATTCGAATTCCAACCACTGTCCTTTCCCAAAACGACTCAGCCGTAGGCGTTAAAAACAGCATCAACGCTTTTGGTAAAAAGAATTACCTGGGCACATTTACCCCTGCCGTAGCAGTATTGAATGATTTTAATTTTCTCCTTACGCTTGAAGATCGAGATTGGCGAGCTGGAATTGCAGAGGCGATTAAAGTGGCTCTGATTAAGGATTTAACCTTTTTTACTTGGTTGGAAGCGAATGCCGAGGCGATGGCACGCCGGGAATTGGAACCGATGAAAACCCAAATTATTCGATCTGCACAAATGCATTTAGATCATATCGCGGGAAAAGATCCGTTTGAATTTGGATCTTCCAGACCCTTGGATTTTGGCCATTGGGCTGCACATAAATTGGAGCATCTGAGTGATTTTAGAATTCGGCATGGTGAGGCTGTGGCGATTGGGATTGCCTTGGACTCAGCATATTCATTCTTGCAGGGGAAAATATCAAAATCAGATTTAGATCGTATTTTTCACTTGATGCATACCTTGGGCTTTGAGTTATTTGCTCCTGAATTGGAAGGTGAAAATCTGATCAAGGGTCTAAAAGAGTTTCAGGAACATTTAGGAGGACAGTTGACTATTACGCTACTTGAAAAGCTAGGTAAAGGGATTGAAGTTCATGAAATGGATCACCAATTAATTCATCAAGCCGTTGCATTGCTTTCAAATTTTGAACTCGAGCAGACTAGTTGAAAAATTAAATTCGAAATGAAGTTAAAAAACTTCCATTTAAGCTATTGCAGTAATATCCATCCTGGAGAAAGTTGGGATGCAACCTTCGAAAATCTAAAAAGCTATATTCCTGAAATTCGACAAAAATTGGGTGCAAAGGATGCTTTTGGAATTGGGTTGAGGTTATCCAATGCTGCAAGTTTGGAGCTGATGGAATCAAATAATCTTTCAAAATTCAAAGACTGGCTTGAAGCTGAAAATGGGTATGTATTTACCTTAAATGGGTTTCCATATGGAGATTTTCACCGAAAAGTAGTCAAGGAAAAGGTTCATTTTCCTGATTGGACTACTACAGATAGAAGGGATTACACGATCCGTTCCTTTCGTATTCTTTCTGAATTGCTACCAGAAAATATAGATGGTGGCATTTCTACTTCACCTATTTCTTATCGGCATTGGTTTAAGACGGAAAAAGAATTGAGCCAAGCTATGGAAATAGCCACGTTTCATTTATTGCAGGTAGTAGAGGAGCTAGCTCAGTTGGAAAAGAAAACCGGGAAGGTCCTTCACTTGGACATTGAACCGGAGCCTGATGGAATTTTAGAAAATTCAGATGAAATGCTTTGGCTTTATTCTGACTGGTTGGTGCCGAGAGGCATTTTATATCTAGGTGAGAAGTTAGGGCTATCTCCTGAGCAGGCAGAAACTTTGATCAAGCGGCACATTCAAGTTTGCTATGATGTTTGCCATTTTGCTATTGTTTATGAAAATCCAGCTGAAACTTTTGACAAGTTTGAGGCAAATGGAATCCAGGTGGGGAAAATCCAGATTTCTGCCGCATTGAAAGTCGACATTCCGAAAAGTCAGGAATCCAGAAGTGAAATCATTAAAAGACTCCAGCCATTTGCTGAATCCACTTACTTGCATCAAGTCGTTGGAAGAGATTCAGCCAGCCAGTTGACTTCTTATTCGGATTTGCCTCGGGCAATCGAGATGCTAGCAGCGACCATGGATGAAGAATGGAGAATTCATTTTCATGTGCCGATTTTCCTAGAAAATTACGGCGCATTATCTTCTACGCAATCTGCAATTAAGATTGTACTCAATGAAATAGCTAACAATCCAAAAATCACGAATCACCTAGAGGTAGAAACCTATACTTGGGAAGTTTTACCGGAGGATACACATCTAAGTCTGGCAGAATCCATCAGTCGTGAATTGGCTTGGGTAATTCATAATATGTCCTGATATGAAAAAAACAGTCGTATTAAATGTAGTGGCCCTTTCCTCTCGAGTTATCGGCGCGCACACCCCATTCCTAAAAAACTGGATTGAAAGCCGAAAAAAAACAATCATTGAGCCAGTATTACCAGCAGTTACCTGTTCTGCACAATCGACTTATTTGACAGGCAAATTGCCTAGTGAAACTGGGATTGTGGGAAATGGTTGGTACTTCCGAGACGAATGTGAAATAAAATTCTGGAGGCAATCCAACCACTTGGTTCAAGGTGAAAAACTTTGGGATAAGCTTCGTACTGCCGACCCAAATTTTACAATCGCGAATCTTTTTTGGTGGTATAATATGTATTCCTCAGTAGACTTTGCAGTCACACCACGTCCGTTGTATTTGCAAGATGGTCGAAAAATGCCCGATTGTCATTCTCAGCCCATGGAGTTGCGGGATCGGCTGCAAAAGGAATTAGGGACTTTTCCCTTGTTCTCTTTTTGGGGGCCAAATGCGAATATAGAATCCACCAGATGGATTGCCGAAGCAGCCAAAAAAGTGGATCAATGGCACAATCCTACCCTTAATCTGATTTACCTCCCGCATCTTGATTATGGACTTCAGAAATACGGGATTGATTTTGAAAAAATTGGGACATTGCTCCAAGAAATAGATGGAGTTTGTCGAGACTTAATCACCTATTTTGAAGCACAGGGAACTGAAGTGATTTTGCTTTCAGAATATGGGATTACTTCAGTAAGCCAACCCATCCACCTCAATCGAATTTTCAGAGAAAGGGGATGGATTCAGGTGAAGGATGAATTAGGCAAAGAGACGCTTGATGCCGGTACCTCTAAAGTATTTGCAGTAGCTGATCATCAGGTGGCGCATATTCATGTGAATGACTTGAGTTTATTAGATGAAGTCAAATCACTTTTGGGAAAAACCGTCGGGATTGAGAAAGTATTGGACGAAGCTGGGAAAGCTGAGTTTGGTTTGGATCATGAGCGTGCCGGAGAATTAGTAGCAGTGGCTGATTCGAAATCATGGTTTACTTATTACTTCTGGCTAGATGATGCCAAGGCACCCGACTATGCCCGCTGTGTGGATATCCACCGAAAGCCAGGTTATGATCCAGTTGAATTGATTTTGGATCCTGCCATTAAAATCCCATTGCTTACTGTAGGTGCTAAAGTTTTAAAGAAAAAACTTGGTTTCCGATACCTCATGGATGTTATCCCATTAGATGCGAGTTTGGTCAAGGGAGCACACGGTCGAATTCCTGAAAGTGAACTGGATAAACCCATTTTTGTGAGTTCAAAGTCACCTGGAGGTTCAATTCCAGCTACTGATGTTTTCGGTAAGATTCTTGAAATTTTGAACGATTGACCAAAAGTATATTCCAAATACAAACGATTTTCTAGGTTTAGCTCGTTCTTTATACTCTCAAGGCTTTCCCTAGCTTTGTAAAAATTTCCCCTATGCGAATTTCTAGAATTTTCTTTTTCTCGGTTTTTATCAGCCTGACGTTAGCATGCGACAAAAAAGAAGAGGCTTGTGAACTGGACGAGGCAATCCTTGCCCAAGATTTAAACCTTCAAATAACCCGTTTGGAAAATGATTTTTTTGAAGCAAATACGGCAGCAGAGTTTGAATACCTACTTGAAAAGTATCCTGAATTTGCACAAGAATTTTTGGATATGGGAAGTTACCCAACTCAGGATAGCCTGATTAATGAACTCTTGGAAATACACCAAGATTCATCCATGCGTCTTTTATATGATTCGGTGCGAATAGAATTTCAGGATTTTAGTCAAATCGAACAGGACTTGGAAAATGCCTTCAAGGCGATTAAATATAATTTTCCTGAATTCCAGATTCCCAAGGTTTACACTTTTGTGACCGGATTCAATGTCGACTTAGTCGTAACGGATGAGCTAATTGTGATAGGTTTGGATTACTTTTTACCGGCGTCACATTCTTTTCAGCCTGATCAACCACGCTATCTGGCAGAGCGATATGAGGCGCCCTATTTAGTACCGATGTTAGTGACTGTGATTTCTTCTCGGTTCAATAAAACTGATCCCGCAGACAAGACCCTGTTAGCAGAAATGATCTATTATGGAAAATCTTACCACTTCACAAAGGCGATTTTACCTTGTACTTCAGATCAATTTATTATCGGTTATACACCAGAACAGATTGCTGAATCATTTGATAATGAGGAATACATATGGGCACATTTTGTGGAAAATGAATTGCTCTACGAAACCAATCCCTTTGAATTGAGAAAATATATCGGTGAGGCTCCATTTACTGATGCGATCAGTACCAATGCCCCGGGAAGGATTGGGAGATGGTTGGGATGGAATATTGTCGATGATTACCAATTTTCCAATTCTATTTCCCTCGCTGATTTGATGGGGGAGTCAGATGCAGAAAAGATTTTTAGGCAATCCGGATATCGACCACGTCCTCCAAGGAACTAGACTTCGCATCAGGATCAATTGCATGGATTAATTTTGCTACAGCCCGCTCTTTAGAAAAATATCGCTCTGCGAGGTTTCTTCCATTTTTTCCCATTGCTAGCAATTTGGCGTGGTTCAAAGAAATTTCCTCCAAATCTGAAAATGCCTTTTCTCTTCGAGAAGGAAGGACGGAAATTCCAAGCTGATGCTCCTTCATCAAATCATAAACCCAACCTTTATGATTGATCAAGACGGGTTTGCCTGCAGCTATCGCATCAAAGAATTTATTGGGGCTGTTGGTTTTTAAAACCGGTAAATCTGCAAAAGATATCCAGGCAAAATCTGCCAATGAAAGCACTTCACTGACACTTGATTTGTTTCCAAATGGAAGGAAATGAACATTTATGAGCCCTTTTTTAGCCGCGGACTGAATTAATTTATTCCGGTGACTTCCCTCTCCCATGATCACAAATTGCCACGGTTTCTGTTTTTGAGCCGCCATTTCTGCCAAATCAATCATTTCTTCGACCGCATTTACTTTTCCCAAAGCCCCAGTGTAGGCAATGGTAAATTCATCTTGAAGTCCATAGCGCTTTAATACGGAATCTGACTTTGATTTTGGTTCGAAGAGCTCCAAATCGGAGAAATTTGGGATAAGGTGAATACTGCTGCTAGGACTGATGCTTCGAAGGTGATTTGCAATTCCAGGAGACAATGCCACCAAAGAAATAGCGCTTCTATATATTTGAGCTTCCAAGCGAAGCAAGGATTTGATGAGTAAAGGATTATTGATCGCGCCGACCTCTATTGGAGCTTTTGGCCAAAGATCTCGTACTTCAAAAATATAAGGGATTGCAAATCTTTTTTTTGCCCAAAGCCCTAGCAGACCGGTCGTCAAGGGAGTGGAACTGATGTAAAGGAGATCAGCTCTATTTAGTTTTTTAAGTAGAGATTTACTTTTCTGGACAAAATCCATGAAGGCAAAAACCCGTCTCAGAAAACCGAATTTTTGATTGTAGGATACTGGGAGGTAGTGAACTTTGACGCCATCTATCCATCGCTGATCATATGTTTTGATATTGCTACCGGTGATCATTTCTACTTCATGACCAGCCTTTACCAAGCCTTTTGCGAGGTGGTAGGAGCGAACAGCTCCTCCTTCTTCGGGGGTTTTAAAATATTGATGAATGTAGATGATTCTCATAGCTTATTGAATTTGAGCCATTCTGCTAAAAGAAACAAATTGTATAGAATCAAGAAATGATGCTTGGAAGATTTTTCAGGATTTTTGGCGATCTCTCGGATGGTGGATTGAAAATTCTTGCCATGTGACTTTTCAAACGATTTGACCGTAGAAAAAACCCGGGAGGAAAAGGGACCTTCATTAGAAAGCCATTCTTCAAGTGGAAGACCAAATCCGAATTTTTTTCGATTTGCAATGAATCCCAAATTAAGCTCTTCCAAACAGCTTTTTATCCATGGTTTTCCTAGCAACGCTTTCTCATCTTTTGTTTGATCCCAAAGGTCTATCAATCCAGCATCCAGATATGGAGCTCTTCCCTCTAGCCCATGTGCCATCAGTGCGTTATCTTGAATTCGTAGGATATCTTGCACCAAATAATTATGGCGATCAAAGGCTAATGCTTCCTTATAGCCTAGCGATTCACTTGAAAATAGACGTTCATAATCCCCAAATAGGTCTTTGGAAATGGGAAGTAAAGCTGAAAAATTGATGAATGTCCTTCGCGCATCAGGATGAATGGATTGAAAGAATTTACTCCAAGTTCGGTTAAGCGGGAGCTTTTGTGCAATTCCTGTCAATGGCAATAGCAATCCCTTTTTTCTCAGATAAAAATCAAATGCGGCATGTCGTTGATATCCTCCCCAGAGCTCATCTGCACCAGCCCCTGACACCAACACTTTGACTTCTTTTTTGGCCTCTTTTCCGATCATCCAAGATAAAAATCCAGCGGAATCCCCCACTGGTAGATCAATACTTGAAATGTATTCCTCCCAATGGGATAAAAATTTACTTTGATCTATTTCAATTAACTGATGATGGGCAGGAACATGTTCCAATAACTTGATCGCAGAATCCCCATCGGAATATTTCTTTCGATAAGCTTTTTCAATCTGGATAGTATAGGCCGGTAATTTGGTTCCCGTTTGATTGTACCAAAGTGCATATAGCAATGAACTGTCTGCACCACCACTCAATTGGATTCCGACAGGGACATCGGCATGAAATTGATTAGAAACCGCGATTTCTAGCCTTTTTTTAAATTCTTGGCGTCCCGGAACTGTTTTTTCACTTGGAGTTTTGCCTATTGTATCCCATCGAAAGGTTGAATGCTGATAAATTGTACTAAATCTATTTGGCTTCCATTCTCGAATTCCTTTGAAAAATGTTTTGCCTGGTAAGGGGGCTCTCAAGAAGAAGTAATGATTAAACTGCTCTAGGTTTAAAACTTCTGACTTCAGTTTTCTGATTCCCCTGGTATCTGAAGAAATTATCAGTCGGTCTTGATCTTCACAATAAAATAGTGGCTTTTCACCATTCTTATCTCGGATGACAAGGACGGATTTTTCTATCATGCTTACAAAAATGACAGAAAACATCCCCTGCAATTTTTCTATTCCATTGCTTCCAAAAAGTCTCAACCAATGCATCAAAACTTCGGTGTCTGATTCGGTTAAGAGATCGACTCCCATTTTTTTCAACTGCTTCCCTAACTCTTTGTAATTGTAGATTTCTCCGTTCCATATCAAAAAATAATTTCCATCTGGTGACCAAAACGGCTGGTCTGCATCTGGCCCGGGATGGATTATTTTTAACCGATTCACACCTATCCAGATTCCTGGCCAAGGGCTAAAAGCGGCTTGCTGATCTGGCCCTCGATGGGCGGCAGATTTCAAAAGGGCATCCATCGCTTCTTTATTAGCACCCTTACCCCAAATTAAATGTATCCCGCACATTGTTATTTAGCAGTTTTTTTTGGAGACAAATGCTTCTTTTCGTAGAATCGACAGAAATGAGAAATAGTACAGGATTCACATTTCGGAGTTCGGGCAAGGCAAACATAGCGCCCATGAAGAATCAACCAATGATGCGCAACATGAACATATTGTTTAGGGATATGTCGAATAAGTTGTTTTTCTACTTCAAGTGGAGTTTTGGCAGATTGTGTGACCAAACCCAGTCTTTTTGAAACCCGAAACACATGGGTATCAACAGCCATGTTTGGCTGATTCCAAACAACCGAAGTGATCACATTTGCTGTTTTTCTACCCACTCCGGGAAGCTTGACTAATTCCGCCACAGTAGATGGAACTTCCCCATCAAAATCCTCCTCAAGCATTTTACCTAAGCCAAGAAGGTGTTTGGTTTTGTTATTCGGATAAGAGACCGTCTTGATAAAAGGGAAAAGTTCATCAAAATGTGACGCTGCCAAGTGCGCTGGAGTCGGAAATTCCCGAAAAAGAGCCGGAGTGACCAAATTGATTCGTTTATCCGTGCATTGGGCAGAAAGCACTACCGCAACCAACAGCTGAAAAGGGCTTTCATACTGAAGTTCGGTTTCGGCAATGGGCTGGTTTTCTGAAAAATGTGCTATAAATGCCTCGTACCGTTCTTTTTTAAGCATGAAATAAAAATTTGATTTAGAAGTTTGAAGATAACAAAATTTAAAAATTAGGTAAGGCCTTTGAGAATCGAATTTGTAGGATTCCGCATAAAAGTTCTTTTTAATTATCTTGACTCTAAATTTTCCAACATGAGACCACTCCTCCTATTATTGATTTTAATTCTTGGTTACCAAACTGACCTGATTTCTCAAAATCGTCCTCGAGATTTGGGCTTGTCATTTGGAATACTTTCCACCGGAAAATTAAATTCGATTACGGATGTTTCTGGAGTTCAAGTGGGCCATTTTACAAAAATCGAGGGTGAATCAATCCGAACAGGAGTAACAGCAATTTTGCCTCATGGCAGTAATTTATTTCAACAAAAAGTACCTGCTGCGATTTTTGTAGGAAATGGATTTGGGAAATTAGCTGGAAGCACACAAGTGCAAGAGTTGGGGAATTTGGAAAGTCCCATCATCTTGACCAATACCCTAAGTGTCGCAGCGGGAATCGAAGGAGTAGTAAAATATTCCATGGCTCAACCAGGAAATGAGGAGATCCAATCTGTGAATGCCTTAGTTGGGGAGACGAATGATGGATATTTAAATGATATCCGGGGGATGCATATTTCATCTGCAGAAGTGATTCAGGCGATTGAATCAGCCAAAACAGGCTTGGTGGCTGAAGGAAATGTCGGGGCTGGAACTGGGACCGTATGTTTTGGCTGGAAAGGAGGAATTGGAACCTCTTCAAGGAAGCTCCCAGAAAGTTTAGGAGGCTATACGGTAGGAGTTTTGGTTCAAACGAATTTTGGAGGGAATCTTCAGGTAGCAGGACTGCCAATGGGAGCCCTTTTAGGGAAATATCCTTTTAAGGATGCATTAGAAAAATCTGATGGCAGTTGCATGATTGTGATCGCTACGGATGCGCCGGTACTTGAGCGGAATCTGGAACGAATGGCTCAGCGAGGGATGATGGGACTGGCTAAAACTGGAGGTATCGCCTCCAATGGTTCCGGAGACTATGTCATAGCATTTAGTACCGCAGAAAATCTACGGATCCCTTATTCCGCTAAAAGTGGAACGCTCCAAAAGTCGGAAAGCCTCAGAAATGATGACATGACAGCTCTATTTTTAGCAGTAATCGAAGCAACTGAGGAAGCAATTATCAATTCCCTTTTTGCGGCTGAAACCATGGAAGGAAAGGAAGGAAGGGTAATAGAATCTTTGCCAATCAAAGCCGTATTAGAAGCCTTATCCTCTAAAAATTGAGCAAGACTTTTCATTTTCTTAATAAAAAAATTGCGGAGATATCTCTAAATTAATGCATATATATTAGCTAATTACAGTTTTTTAGAGGGAAAATTCTATAAGTCTATGATCTATATTACCATTGCTGGATTAGTCTGTGGCTTATTGACTTGTTTTGTTCTTTTGGGTTTTCCAGACTCTAGAAAATCACCAAATTGGTTTTTAGGGATAGCCGTCTTAGGTTTATCTCACAGTCTTTTAATGGCTTATTTGAATGATTCAGGTAAGGTTTTAGATTTTCCCCATCTAATTCGTACCGGTCACCTTTCGGTCTATCTTGTATTTCCATTTTTATACTTGTTTTATCGTGGGGTTTTCGAAAGCGAAAATTATTGGCGGAAAAGTTATTTTCTTCTCTTGCTACCACTGGCACTTTACCTGATAGATTTCTCCGCGTTTTTTATTTTAACTGGGGAAGAAAAAGTCGCAGTATTTACTTCAAAAGTTGGAGATTCAAATGCATTGTTTTTAGTGGATGAAGGGTTATTCAAACTGAAAAATTTCCACTTTATTTTTAGAACGCTCTGGGGTTCAATTTTTCTAATTCTCATTGGGCAAATCCTACTTCGGTTTAAAAAAGAATTCCAAAACTCAAGTTCAAAAGGAGACTACACCCTTTTTAAGAAACTGGTCCACCTTTGGATTTGCTTGATCGCTCTCCTAATGGTGCCGGCAGTATTCAATCTTCTTATGCCTTTCCAAACTTATACCGTCACATTTATTATTATATCGCTATCCATAACCTTAATATTCATCTCCCTAAATCTGTTCATTTACCCGCGCTTACTTTATGGGTTCTATTGGGAATTCGAAAAAATCTCAATCAGTTCAACAGAAGGATTCAGTCCTAAGCATGATACAGAAAGTCAAGCTTTCGCCAAAAAAGAGGAAGATGAACTATTTCAAAAATTGAATGATTTTGTGCTTCATAATAAAGGCTATTTGACCTTGGGCTATTCCATTCATAAGCTTGCGGAAGAGGTGAAAATTCCGGCCTATCGCATCTCCTATATAATCAACAAATCTAGCAACCAAAATTTTTCAAATTGGATCAATTCTTATAGAGTCCAGCATTTCATTGGTTTGGTAAAAAAAGGGGAGGCAGAGAAATATACCTTGGATTCCATTGCTCAGGATTGTGGGTTCAGCTCTCGGACCACCTTAATTAATGCCTTCAAAAAGGAAAAAGGAATGACTCCTGGGAGTTATTTGAGAAGCCAATTGGCGGGTAAAAAACCCTAAACGAAGTATTCATTTTATGAATTGATACTTTTCAGGCGCCTGATTTTTAGGGATACCTTTCAATTAAAGTTATCTTACATCTTAGCTTTTTGGCCTAAAAAGCCTTGTAGAAAGTTGATAGCTAAGCCAATCATTTTAATTGAAAATCTATGATCCCAAGCTTGCGGATACTCTTAATTTTTCTCTTTATTTCAGTTTCACAGATTGCATTTGGCCAAGGTGATGGACCTCGTGCTTATTTACTGGCTCCAAAAGGAGTCACAGGGATTAATGTGAAATGGCTTAGTATGAATGGGAATGTGATCCCTGCAGGTACTGCCCTAATTCCCGGTGCCGATATCATGGCGAATATTTTCCCTACGACGATCTTTCACACCTTTGGGATCAAAGGAAGATTTGCGCAAGTTTTTGCAATGATCCCACCTGGCTCTTCTACGGCGAAAGCCACCATAGGCCCACCTATTGGACCAGTGCCTGTCAATGAAATTTCAGCGAGTGGACGCTCAGATGGTTTTTTGGCGATGAAGGTGGGCTTATTTGGAGCTCCCGCCCTCGATGTGATTTCATTTGCAAAAAGCGAAATGCAATTCTCCGTTTTTGGAGAATTCAGGTATTGGTTTTCTGGCAGCTACGATGCAGATAAATTGTTCAACCTTGGAACCAACCGGAGCATTTTGCAATTTGGTTTGCCCATGGCTATTCCCTTGAATCAGGATCGGGCAAAAGCAACTTGGCTAGAATTAGCACCAGCCATTCAATTCTTCACTGCAAATACTGACCCTGCTCGCAGCTCTTCTGCCGAGCTGGTGGAGCAGGAAGCAATGCTCATTGTAGAAAGTCATTTGTCCCACAATTTCAATCCGAAACTTTGGGCGGTTGCCAACTTAAGATTTCAGACAGGTGGACAATCTTCGGCAGATGGTGTAAAGGATAATAATTCTGTAACTGCCCTTGGGGGCGGGTTAGGTTTGGGCTATCAATTACTGGCTCCGCTAGGACTCGAAATGGATTATGGTGGAGTTTTTATAAGTAAAAATCAGCTAAAAGGAAACATGCTTCGGATGAGCCTTGTCTTCACTTATGCTAATTTGAACAAGCTCAACCCCGCCAATTGAAAATGAAAATTTGAATAAAAAAACTAAAATTATGAATCGATACTCAAGCTTATTAGGAATTGCTCTTTGCTGTTATTTGGCAGGCTGTACAGGAAATCAAACTAGTGAAACGGAACTTCCAACCGAAACCAGTACTGAAGAAAACTCAGTGGTGGAGACCGCTTTTCCCGAGCGAGTTTTTTGGGGAGATCAGCATTTGCACACCGCCTGGAGCGGGGATGCAGGAGCAGCAGGTACAGTGATTGGTCCAGAGGAGGCACTTCGATTTGCCATGGGTGAGGAGGTTAATAACAATTCGGGGCAGCCAGCAAAACTTCATCGCCCGCT
>JAHEBE010000316.1 GCA_024642365.1 Algoriphagus sp. | reverse complement strand
CTAGACCGGGTTCATTTGAAGGTGTCGGTGAGGAAGGATTAAAATGGATGGAAATTGTTCGTCACCATTTGAATATTCCGATTACTACAGAGGTCGGAAACGCTGCTCACGTAGAATTAGCCCTAAAGCACAAAGTAGATGTCCTTTGGGTAGGCGCGAGAACTACCGTTAATCCATTTGCTGTTCAAGAAATTGCTGATGCATTAAAAGGCGTTGACATCCCGGTGATGGTCAAAAATCCGATGAACCCAGACTTGGATCTTTGGATGGGAGCTTTAGAAAGATTCCATGCTGTAGGTGTGGACAAGCTTGCAGCAATTCATAGAGGGTTTTCCGATGCTTACGACAAGCGTTTCAGAAATAAGCCAAACTGGTCTATGCCAATTCACTTGAAGCGTGTCTGGACTGGAATGGAAGTAATTAACGACCCTTCTCACATTGTTGGAAAACGTGATGGATTATTAGAAGTGGCACAGCGAGCAATGAATTTTGGTCTTGATGGATTGATGATTGAAACACATCATGACCCTGACAAAGCTTGGTCTGATGCAAAACAGCAAGTCACTCCAGCGGCCTTGAAAGAAATGATCAATAGCATTGATTTCAAAGAATCTTCAGAAACTATGAAGCCGGACGAAAGACTTCAGGATCTAAGAAGAGCTGTGGATCACATGGATGATCAATTGCTGGATATTCTTCAGGAGCGATTTGCAATCATCGACCAAATTGGTTCGCACAAGCGGGAGCACCATCTAACAGTATTCCAATCAGACCGATGGAAAGATGTAATGGAAAGCCGAACTCAAAAGGGAGTTGCAAAACATCTAAGCGAAAAATTCATGAAGGAGCTATTGTATTGCATTCACGAAGAATCTGTGAAGCGTCAGGAAAAGCAATTGCGTGAAGCAAGTCCGGTTAAAAAATAAATTGATATACTGAGCTGATTTCAGCAAAGGAGAGTTTTTAGACTCTCCTTTGCTTTATTTTAGATTATCTTGGCGTTAGTAAATTCCATCTCCAGTGAATCCAACCCTATTTTCAGACCAACCAGAAGAAGATTTAAAAAAGCTTCTCGGGCAAATAAATTTTTCTCGACTTTTTCTTTTAGTTGACTCAAATACAGCATTGCATTGCCAACCCTTAATCAAAGAAGCACTTCCGGAGTCCACCTACATCCTTCAAGTTTTACCTGGTGAAAAACACAAAACCATAGAAACTTGTATGGAAATTTGGGCAGGAATGACAAATGCAGGATTAGACAGGAAAGCGCTTGTGATCAATTTAGGCGGTGGAGTTTTAGGGGACATGGGTGGTTTCTGCGCCAGCATTTATAAGCGAGGGATCAGATTTATCACGATTCCTACTACCCTACTTTCCCAAGTGGACGCAAGTGTCGGGGGAAAATTGGGTGTGGATTTCGAAGGTTTAAAAAATCATTTAGGAGTATTTAATGAGCCTGAAACCGTATTGATATCCTCAAACTTCCTAAGCACGCTGCCTGAAAAAGAAATGCGATCAGGATTTGCTGAGATCATTAAGCATGGACTGATCCAAGACAAAGCTTATTTTGAAAATCTAAATTTGGCAGATTGGAAAAATTCGAATTGGAATCAACTTATCCAGCATTCCATAGCTATTAAATCCAAAGTAGTGGAAGCGGATCCGAAAGAGGCTGGACTTCGAAAAATCCTGAATTTTGGCCATACCATTGGACATGCCTTTGAAACCTATTACCTCGATGGAAAGAAGCACTTGCTTCATGGAGAGGCAATCGCAGCCGGGATGATTTGCGAAGCATGGCTTTCAAATCAAAAGGCAGGGCTTTCTCAAGAGGAATTAATCAAAATTGAAAAAACTTTCTTCAGCATTTACGGCAAAATCAACATTGAGGAAGCTGAGATTAATCCAATCCTCGATTTTTGCATTCAGGACAAGAAAAATGAGGGGAATAGCCTCCTTTTTTCGCTCCTCAATAAAATTGGAGACTGCCAATACAACATTCCAATTTCAAGAGAAGAAATTCGAAATGCCATTTTATACTACCAAGCCCGCTAATCTTTTACCCTAATTCTTTGAAAACTGAAACCATGGAAATCCTTCGCCTCGCGCAGCAATCCAAATTTGATACAGTAACCATTCCATTGCCTTCTTCCAAAAGTGAATCCAATCGAGTCTTGATCATCGATGCATTGACCAATGGGACGAATAAAATCTCCAATCTAGCGGAAGCAAGAGATACGCAAACCATGATCAGCTTGCTTAAAAAAAATCCACCCGTCTATGACGTGTTGGATGCAGGCACAACAATGCGCTTTTTGACCGCTTTTGCAGCAGTGACCCAACAAAACAAAGTCATGACAGGAACGGATCGAATGTGTCAGCGACCGATTGGGATTTTGGTAGATGCACTTCGCGAAATTGGAGCGGAAATTCACTATTTAAATGCTGAGGGATATCCTCCTTTAGCCATTCATGGGCTAAAAACACAAACAAATCATCAGGTGAAAATTCGTGGAGACGTATCGAGTCAATACATTTCTGCTATGCTGATGATCGCACCTTTACTCCCAAATGGGCTGGAATTAGAACTGGAAGGAAAAGTGGGAAGTCAAACATACATCGAAATGACTCTGGATTTGATGGCTCAGTTTGGAATCACTTACACATGGAAGGAAAATAAAATCAAGATTGCTCATCAAGAATACAAGCCGACTTCTTTTGCAGTTGAAAGTGATTGGTCAGGTGCTAGCTATTGGTTCAGCTTACTGGCATGTGCAGAGGATGGAACATTTTTTCTAGAAGGATTAAAAGAAAATAGCCTCCAGGGTGATTCAAAAATTGTTGCTATCATGGATCAGTTGGGCATTAAATCCACCTTTAAAAATGGCGGCGTCTTACTTCAAAAGAAAGAAGTAACAGGATTGACTAAATGGGATTTCACGCATTGTCCAGACTTGGCTCAAACTGTAGCTGTAACCTGTGCCATTCTTGGCCAAAACACGATTTTCACAGGAGTGGAAAGTTTGAGGATCAAAGAAACAGATCGAATTCATGCACTTCAGCAGGAATTAGCAAAATTCAATGCTGAATTTAAAGAAATCGAAACAGACGTATTTCAGGTAATTCCTTCTGTCACTATGCCACATCAAGTGCAAATTCACACCTATGAGGACCATCGCATGGCAATGGCTTTCATGCCATTAGCGACAAAAACAGAAGTACTTTTTGAAGACCCCTCGGTAGTCAATAAGTCATATCCAAGTTTTTGGAAGCATTGTAATTTAGCAGGAATCTCAACCGAGAAACTCGCATGAGCGGAAACAAAATAGCAATTCAAGGAATCCCAGGTTCCTTTCACCATCAGGTAGCCATTCGTTATTTTGGAAATGACTCTGAAATTCTCACATTTCAGACTTTTGAGCCGGTGGCCAAAGCAGTAGCAATTGGCGAAGCTGAATTTGGTGTCATGGCAATTGAAAACTCAATTGCAGGAGCTATTTTACCCAATTACGACCTGATCGACCGGTATGATCTTTGGATCCGGGATGAGTATTATTTGCCAATTTCGCATCAATTCATGGCTTTGCCTGGCCAAAAAATAGCTGACATTAAACTAGTAGCTTCTCATCCAATGGCCTTGCTACAATGCAAGAATTTTTTGGCAAAACACACACAAATAGAGCAAAAAGATGACATCGA
>JAHEBE010000315.1 GCA_024642365.1 Algoriphagus sp. | reverse complement strand
TTTCCAACCCTACCACCATCCAGGGGCATTTTTGAGGCAGAGAAGTTCATGATTTCTGGATTGGTCATCGCCCGCTGAGACATTGGGCTTTCTACCAAAGCAGGGGCTAAAACATTAATTCGGATATTTTGACCAGCATAATAAGCTGCTGTACTAATCGAAAGTCCCTCAATAGCCGCTTTTGCTGCAGCATAAGCGTGGGTTACAAAGTATTTTGGCGATGGAGAAAATGCGAGGATAGATCCTAAATTCAAAATCGAACCACCGTGCCCCAGCTTTTGAAAGGCTTGAATTGCAGCTTGATTTGATAGCATAAGGGAAGTCAGATTGAGAGAAATAGTTTGATTCCAGCCGTCTAAGCTCAATTCATGAAGTGGTCCATCTCCAAATTTCCGACCACTGCCTCCCGCTACATGATATAGCCCATGAAAGTCGCCGAATTTGCTAATGCATAGTTCTATTGCTTTTAGGGCTATTCCTTCTTCTCTTGCATCTCCACAAATAATTTGTGTGGATTTTTTAAGTAGCCTAGAGGCTGAAGCGCAACTTTCTTGATCTAATCCCACCAGAACTAGATTTGCTCCCTCGTTTTGAATTGCCTGAGCTGCAGAAAGTCCAATTCCAGAAGTTCCTCCAATAATCACAATGGCTTTTTGAGCTAACTTCATAAAGGTTGATCGGGGAATGGAGATGATTTTTTTATTTTAACGGCATCCGAATCTTCAATATCTAACTTACCAAAAAGGAGATAGATCCTTCTACTACCATTCAATTTTTTTAATGGAATTTCAGGTTTTCTTTCATAGACATTGCTATCAAAGATTTGCTTTCGGCTCAGATTACTGATTATAATCAGCTTTGTAAATAACTTTTTTGGGAGGTTCCTTCAGTTCAAAATGTTAATTTTAGAAAAGGAAATGGTTTAGAAATTTGAACTAGTTGCATAGCCTAAATTATAAGACTCATAGTTTTTATCTATGGAAAATCAATTTCAATAAAAATCATTTTTTGTAAATTCGTATTTCACACAAAATTTAATCAACGATAATAATTATGGATACCAAAAATGACCCTCATGGCAAAGTCTACGACATGAATGAAGGCGCTGGAAAATGCCCTTTTACTGGCGGAACAATGAAAAAGGCTGCAGGAGCAGGAACTCGAAACAGAGATTGGTGGCCAAACCAATTGAATTTGGATATTCTTCGACAGCATTCATCTTTGACCAACCCAATGGGTGAAGACTTCGATTATGCTGAAGAATTCAAGTCATTAGACTTAGCAGCAGTTAAAAAAGATTTGGCAGATTTAATGGTCACTTCACAAGATTGGTGGCCTGCAGATTATGGCCATTATGGACCATTCATGATCCGAATGGCTTGGCACAGTGCTGGAACTTATCGAATCGGTGATGGCCGAGGTGGAGCAGGAGCTGGTATGCAGCGTTTTGCGCCATTAAACAGCTGGCCGGATAATGCCAACTTGGATAAGGCAAGGCTATTACTTTGGCCAATCAAACAAAAATATGGTCGAAAAATCTCTTGGGCGGATTTAATGATTCTTGCAGGAAATGTCGCCTTGGAAACTATGGGATTCGAAACATTCGGATTTGCAGGCGGACGCGAAGATGTGTGGGAGCCTGAAGAGGATGTGTATTGGGGTTCTGAAAAAGAATGGATGGGCGATAATGTTCGTTACACCGGAAATCGTGACTTAGAAAACCCACTTGGCGCTTCTCACATGGGTTTAATTTATGTAAATCCAGAAGGACCTCAAGGTCAGCCAAACCCGATTGGAGCGGCACATGATATTCGTGAGACATTTGGAAGAATGGCCATGAATGACGAAGAAACTGTTGCTTTGATTGCAGGTGGACACACGTTTGGAAAAACTCATGGCGCGGCAGATCCTACAAAATATGTAGCGGCCGAGCCTGCTGGAGCTTCAATTGAAGAGCAAAGTATGGGTTGGAAGAATTCCTTTGGAAGCGGTAAAGCTGGAGATACAATCACCAGTGGACTTGAAGGAGCATGGACCACTACACCTACAAAATGGAGCAATAATTACTTCGAAAACCTATTTGGATTTGATTGGGAGTTAACAAAGAGTCCTGCTGGAGCTCACCAGTGGAAACCAAAAAATAATGGTGGAGCGGGTACAGTTCCAGATGCTTTTGATCCAACTGTGAAGCACGCACCTTTCATGTTGACGACTGATATCGCTATGAAGGAAGACCCTGCTTATGCGAAGATTTCTAGAAGGTTCTATGAAAACCCAGATCAATTTGCAGATGCATTTGCGAGAGCTTGGTTTAAATTGACGCATAGAGATATGGGACCGATCCAGCGTTACTTAGGAGCAGAAGTTCCAAGTGAAGTGTTGATCTGGCAAGACCCAATTCCTGCAGTAACTCATCAAGTAATTGATGCTAGTGACGTGACAAAGCTTAAAGCGGATATCCTTTCATCTGGATTATCTGTATCTCAATTGGTCTCAACAGCTTGGGCCTCAGCATCCACTTTCCGAGGTTCGGACAAACGTGGTGGTGCAAATGGAGGAAGAATCCGTCTATCTCCTCAGAAGTATTGGGAGGTAAACAACCCGTCTCAATTGGCTACTGTTTTGGATAAGCTCACCGGAATTCAAGAAGCATTCAATGCTGCTCAAAAGGGTGGCAAGAAAGTGTCTATTGCAGATCTTATTGTCTTGGGCGGATGTGCTGGAATTGAGCAAGCAGCTAAGAATGCTGGTCATTCCGTTACCGTGCCATTTACGCCGGGAAGAGCTGATGCCTCTCAAGATCAAACTGATGTCGAATCTTTTGCAGCATTAGAGCCAGCTTCTGATGGTTTCCGAAATTATTTCAAGCCAAAGCACAGTGCTTCTCAAGAGGAAATGTTAATAGATCGAGCGCAGCTTTTGACCTTGACTGCTCCCGAAATGACCGTTTTACTCGGAGGACTTAGAGTAATTAATATCAATTCTGACAATTCCAATCATGGAGTGTTCACAGATAAGCCAGGAGCATTGACCAATGATTTCTTTAAGAACTTATTGGATATGCGTACTACTTGGAGTGCTTCTAACGAAGCGCAATCCGTATTCAAAGGGAAGGATCGTATTTCCGGAGAAGTAAAATGGAATGGAACTCGGGTAGACTTAATCTTTGGATCTAATTCTGAATTGAGAGCGATTGCAGAAGTATATGCATGTGCAGATTCAGATGCTAAATTTGTCAAAGACTTTGTCGCGGCATGGGATAAAGTGATGAATTTGGATCGCTTCGATCTGAAGTAAACCTTAAGTCACAATCAAAAAAAGGTGAGCTGGAAACAGCTCACCTTTTTTATTTGACGATTTCTACTCGGGACTAAGGGATTTGGTAGGTAAAATCGAGTCGATCTAAACCTGCCTTGATTTCCGGCGCTCCCATGAATAATTTCCATCCTAAACCTGATCGGTAATTTTCAATCATTGTTACCATAGGGCCTTGATCTATCGCCAGATATTTTTGTGGAAAAAAGTTGTGATGTGGGCTCATAGCATCGAAAAACCCATATTTCCCAAAAACTTTCGACCCATAATTTTCATACAAATTTCGGATCACTTTCATACTTTCTTCAGGAGTATATACAATCGAAGAAACTGCCGCTGTTGGTGAAATCACTCCGGTGTCATTCCCTGGTCGATGGGCATCATAAAAGTTTATGGAATAAGAAG
>JAHEBE010000314.1 GCA_024642365.1 Algoriphagus sp. | reverse complement strand
TCAAAATCTTCCAGATAGTTTGCAAGATTTCCCAAGACATTATCCTTGATTGCTGAGGCTAGATTTCGCAATTCCTCCCATTCTGGGACAGTTTCGCGGATTTTATCCCGCTTGTCCCGGACAAACCAAAGTGTCTCATCATGCCATTTCGATTTGGCAGCGTCTTTCAAAAATTCGGTTGCTTCCTGTGGATGGCTCATAAGAGAACTTCGTTTAGGATTTCAGCGAGATGTTTGAATTGAATTTTTTGCTTCTGCCGTGTAGCGATTCCCTGCAAATGCATGATGCAAGACATATCGCCACCAGTCAGTATTTCTACCTGATGCGATGCATGATCAGCCAATCGATCTTTTCCCATTTGAACGGAAAGTGCTTCTTCGCTAACTGCAAAAGTCCCCCCAAATCCACAGCATTCATCTGTTCGCGTTAGTTCCACCCATTCCAAACCTTCGAGATTCTCTAAAAGTTTTTTTGCTTTGTTGAATGGTTTTTGTTTCAATTCAGAACTGGAAGCCAATCGTAATCCCCGTTGTCCATGGCAAGAAGCATGATAGCCGACTCGATGTGGAAAGCTTCCTTCTAGCTTATCAATTTTCAAAATATCGGTCAAGAATTCTGTGAATTCAAAAACTTTGTCATGCAAGGCTGCCTGCTCCTTTTCCAATCCTGGCACCTTAGGGGAATGCTCCTTTACATGTAGCACACAACTTCCTGAAGGGCAAACCACATAATCGTAGGCAGCAAAAGTCTCGATAAAATGCTTGGTCGTCCCAACCGTATCACGTTCGTATCCGGCATTAGCCATAGGTTGACCGCAGCAGGTTTGATTTATTGGGTAGTTGACTTCACAGCCAAGTTTTTCTAAGACTTGTAAAGTAGCAATAGCCACATTGGGGTAAAACTGATCCACGTAGCAAGGAATAAAAAGAGCAACTTGGAGTTTTGACTTAACCATTGGCAGGTAATTTTGTGGCCTCGTTGATTAATAATGCCGCTCCCAGTGCCGAACCATTCGGAAAATCGCTCGGGATAATTTCAAACTCCGGAAGTTTTTTTCGAAGCATTTCCAGGAAGATCACATTGGCATTGAAGCCGCCATCGATAAAGATCCGGCGCACTGGACTTCCGTCCAATACCAATTGAAGCGATGCGACTTGAAGGTCTGTGAGTTCATGAATAAAGGTGTAATAAGCATGCTCAAAGTCTTCAAACTGGGTCCAATCTGTTTCCTCTGCCTGTGGAATGTCATAATCCTCTGCCTTGAGGTACTGAAAATGAATTCGCTTTTTGGGGTATGCAGCCACCTTTTCATAAAGTTTAGAATCAAAAGTCAGCTTTTTGTAAGTCCCTTGCTTTTGGTCAAAATGAGCATACATCGCGTCGATTTGGAATTTATGTTCTTCGCCAATAAATAGTCGACTTATCTTGATCGGGTCGCCATTTACGCTGAGGAATTGCAAGCAATCTCGCTTGAGTTCTTTTTTAGTAAGGGCAGATTTGTTTTGCGGATTGATACTAATTGCCCATGTTCCAGTTGACAGCAAAATAAAAGGCTCAGTTTCTCGCTGAATATAAGGAAGCAAAGCCGCCGAGGAATCATGAATCCCGATTCCACATGGGATGTTTCCCAGTTCTGGTTTGGTTTTTAGGACTGTTTTGCCGGATTTGATCGGAGGGAGCAAGTCTCTTATAGATTCCTGATCAACCCAATTGTGATAATCCATTTTCTCAAAATCCCAAAGTCCTGTATGGCAACCAATACTGGTATAATCCGAGGTTTTTTCTCCTGTAAAAAGAAAACTTGCATACTGCGGCAAATGGAAGCAGTTGCTCACATTTTTAAACAGTTCTGGCTTTGCATATTTCAAGAAATATATTTGAAGGCCTGAGTTCAGCATCGCTAATGGCGGTGAAGAAGTGGCACGACAGAAGTTCATCTTTCCTCCATTTTCTTCATAAAAGCGACTCAACAATTCTTTTGGAAAAGGCTTGAGGTAATCGTAAAGTGGAGCTGCTGGATTTCCATTTTGATCGACGTGGACAAAACTTGCGCCATGCGTAGAGAAATTGAGTCGCTCGATCTTAAAGTCCGGGAAGGCTAGCGCTTCTCGGAAGGTCTTTAGCATCCAGGCAGACATCTCGGGTAGATTTTCCGCAGGGAAGCCGTCCTCATCAGGAATTGGTTCGCAGCGTGTATAGGTTTGGAAAACTTCCCGCAAGTCTTTGTCGAAAAGGAAAAACTTCTTGTTGGTCTTTCCAATATCAAAAACAGCTGTTACCGAGATTTTTTCCATAGGTATTAAAACGTGCGCTGATAAATATGATCCCGCTTAGGATAGCTGATCCGCTTAAGAGGAATCTGTTCGCCGCCGGTTGTCTCCAGCCAAGTGAACACCTCATCCCGCAGCTGCTTTGCAATCTCCTGATGGGCTTCAGATCGAATCAGATTATTCATTTCGTAAGGATCATTTTGAAGATCATAGAGCTCATTGATGTCCCAAACTCCCTGATTGAATATGTACTTGTATCGGTCTGTCCTAACTGCAAAGATGGTAGGTGTACTTGGGTAGGCCATTTCCCAATAGTATTCATAAAACATTTTATCCCTCCATGCCGCTTTCTGATTCTTGATAATGGGAAGGATGGATTTGCCCTGCACATCATCCTTAGCTCCCGGTAGGCCGGCTAACTCCAAGAAGGTGGGAGCTAAATCGATGTTCATTACGATGTTTGGGTTGACAGTCCCGGGCTTAATAAGTTTAGGATATTGTGCCAAAAAGGGCACTTTCATCGATTCTTCATATGCATGCCGCTTGTCAATCAGGCCATGCTCTCCGAAGCTAAAGCCATTGTCGCCCATGTAAATGATCATCGTGTTTTCTTTCAGGCCATTTTCCTCCACCCAGTCCAATACACGGCCGACGCTCTCATCGATTCCCATTAGGGTTTCTAAATATCTTTTATAAAATGAATCAAAGGGAATATCTCCGTGATACATGTAATCCACACCATGCCAAGAAAATCGCTGCCGGCGAACCCATTCCGGGATATCCTGATAATTAACAGGAGTGGTAATTGGCTTTTCCCGATCGGAAAAATAAGGACTGTCTTTAGTCGCAGTCAAATACATACTCGGAGGAGTCACTACAGGCGTTTTGTCATGAAGTCCTTTATGACGCGCTGCTGGAGTAAATTCTGCATGAACCGCTTTGTGAGAAAGGTATAGGAAAAAAGGTTTGTCTTTCTCTCTGCCTTCGAGCCATTCTACCGCATAGTCAGTTAGTCGATCAGAGGTGTAACTTCCTTCTGGTTGCTTCACTTGTTCACCGTTGATATTGAAGGTAGGATTGTCATAAACGCCCTGACCTCGGAAGCTCAACCAATAATCAAACCCTGCCTGTGGCTTGTCATCCTCATCGCCCATATGCCATTTTCCAAAAAAACTAGTTTGATAGCCGTTCTTCTGGAGAATCTCCGGGAAGAATTTGGTGCCTGCAGGAACTGGTGCAGAGTTATCTACGATGGTATGTGTATGTGCATATTGTCCTGTAAGAATGGATGCCCGGCTTGGGGAGCAAAGGGCAGTAGTCACAAATGCATTAGGAAAATGTGCACCATTTGCTGCCATTCGATCCAGATTAGGAGTTTCCAATCCCTCAACCGCACCTGTGAATCCCATGAAATCATAGCGATGATCATCCGAGAGAATGAAGATAATGTTGGGTTGCTTTTCTT
>JAHEBE010000047.1 GCA_024642365.1 Algoriphagus sp. | reverse complement strand
AGATCGCCGGAGAAAATTCAAAGTAGTTCCAAATTTCCTCAATCGTTTCCGGTTTCAAGCCATAGATCTCTCCAAGCTGGGATTGGGAGTGAAATCCCCCAAGTTGCTCCCTGTATTTTATAATTCTACCACTTAATCCAGTCCCGATTCCCGGAACAATTTGTAGAACAATGGAATCCGCCTCAGCAAAATCGATCTTAATTAAATCATCACTTTTTCGTACGGTTTTTGGTTTACTAACAGTATCTGAAGGATTGAAAAGCGGCTTTGGAGAATTAATCAACGCTACTTGAGCTTCATTTAGACTATCTAGTTGAAGCCTGTATTGCTCTAAAAATTCTTGCGAATTGCTATTCCGGATCGATCTAATCAAGTAAGGCGCTCCTGAAAGTAAGAGCAATAAAGGTGTCAATAGTAAGAACCCTCTGGATTCCTTATTTGAAAAACCAAGATTTGTCTTGAGCCAATAAAAAAGTCGATTTCTCATTCCAAAAAAATTAAGGGGACATTAACTCAACAACTTATAAGTTAATAATAATGATTTCATAATTCAATACGTCCAAATCCCAGTCTTTCAAAAAGAAATTATTTAGACAAATTCCAAATTGACAAATGAGGATCAAAAATGAACCCTTCTAAATCCATTGTCTGTTAAATTTGCAAACCTATTAAAGGTATTATGCAGATTAAGTTTAGATCAATCAGTATTTCTCATAAAAATGCACCTGTAAAAATCAGGGAGATTATCTCTTTGGATGAGCAGGCGATCCATAGTATTCTTCTGAAATTAAAAGATTTTTTCAGCTTAGGAGATGCTTTGATACTTTCCACCTGCAATCGCACTGAAGTTTACTACAGCCATGAACTTGATTTAAGCAAGGAGATCATTAAGCTGATTGGACTGGAAAAAGGTCTTCCAGAAATCATTAATTACCTGGAATATTTTGAGATTTTCAATCTTGATCGTCCTGCAATCACTCATTTATTTCGAGTTTCTATGGGTCTTGAGGCCCAAGTTGTAGGTGACATCCAGATTTCAAATCAGGTAAAGCGCGCTTATCAGGCTTCAGCTGATTTGAATATGGCAGGTCCATTTCTTCATCGGTTGATGCACTCCATCTTTTTCACCAACAAAAGGGTAGTTCAAGAGACTGCTTTTAGAGACGGGGCTGCTTCGATTTCTTATGCGACCATTGAATTAATAGAAAGCCTAACCTCAAATACCTTACAGCCTAGGATTTTATTGATAGGCGTAGGAGAAATTGGTGAAGATGTAGCAAAAAACATGGTCCATTTGCCTGAGGCAAAAGTGAAAATCACCAATAGAACCTTAGCAAAAGCAGAACGAATAGCCTCAGAACTTGGGTTCGAAGTAGTTCCATTTGAGAATTGCTTAGAAGCTATGAAGGAAGCTGATGTTATTGTTTGCTCCATTCAAAAATCAGAGCCATTCATTACAAAGGCACTTATAAGCGAATTTGAAATCATGAGTTACAAGCTTTTAGTGGACCTTTCTGTCCCTAGAAGTATTGAAACAAGTGTAGAAGATGTGCCTGGAGTAGTTCTTTATAATGTAGACAATATAAAAAGCAAGGCTTCCGCTACCCTTGAAACTCGCTTGGCAGCAGTTCCCCAAGTGGAAGAAATCATAGAAGAAAGCATAAAGGATTTTTACAACTGGAAGAAAGAAATGATGGTATCTCCTACCATCAATAAATTAAAATCCACGCTAGAGCAAATTCGCAAAGAGGAGATGGCTAGGTTCTTGAAAAATCCAGATGAAAAAGAATATGCTGTAATCGACAAGATTACTAAAAGCATGATGCAAAAGATCTTAAAAGTCCCTGTGATTCAATTAAGAGCAGCTTGTCAACGAGACCAAGCAGAAGAAATGATCAAATCTATTTCAGACTTATTCGATTTGGACAAAGTCAACACGGAACAATAAATTATTCCCTTCAATATAAAAATGACCAAAGAATGAAATTATTCTTTGGTCATTTTATCTTTAGGCCCATTTTAAACCCAATAAATGAAAAGACAGCTTAAGAATTGTTCACTGATTTTGGTTTTCATTTGTTTTACACCCCTTGCCCAAGCACAAACTTGGGAGGTTTATAATTCCAAATTCTCCCTACAGTCAAGATTGATCTATGATAAGATTGATTTGTTGAGTGACGCAGTACGTATTGGCACTGTCAATGGGGAGTTATTTTTGCTATCTCAAGACCTACATCCTTCACTAAAACTGGAAGGAAATGAAGTCTATCAATACCTTGCTCCTTGGATCCTGATGAAAGGCCCTGAAGGAATCGGAGCTTACCATGAATATGGTCAAAAAGTATTGCCTCTTGCCTACGAGGAAGTCTCCACGTATTTCAATTATTTACTTGCCCGAAAAGGAAATGACTATTGGGTTTTTGAAAGAGGAAAAAATAAAATCACTCCAATTGGTAAATTTGATGAAGCAAAATTCACTAAATACGGAGTACTAATTGCCAGATCTGGATCTGATTATTATTTACCTCTATCAAAAAATCCGGCGAAGGTATTTAGCTTCCTCGAGGATAATGAGGGCAGATATATTTTGGCGAAAGAAGCCTCTGGATATGGGCTAATCAATCTCGAAGGAGATTATGTACTTGACCCTGTCATCGAGCAATTAGCCCATACAACTGGCAATTTTTATTACGGTTATAATGAGAGTCAATATTTGCTCATCGAGGGGAACGACATCAAATCAAATATTCGATACAACTCTTTTCATAAAATCACTTTTGAAAACGGAGTTCTCCTAGAGTACATCTATGGAAAACTTCGAAGAGTAATGGAAGAAGATGGGATTTTGTTAGACTCCGTCGGAATTGAGCGGGTTGAACTGATGGATAAAAATCTTTATGACGTAAGTTTCCGAGGAGGGAAAGTAGGTCTGTTAGGTAAGAAAGGCTGGCATGTCACTCCTACCACAAATGCTGAACGAATCTCTTTTGGAGGAGAACAACTATATCCTGCCCTTTCAAATGGTAAGACGGGATTTCTTAATCCAAACGGAAATTGGGTAATCAATCCGACCTGGAATGAGGTACTAGGCTTTTCAGACCAAATAGGAGCTGCAAGGAATTCTGGTAATTGGAATTTGATTAACACCTCAGGAGAGATTATCTCCACCTCCACTTGGGAAATTGTCAAGCCCTTCAAAAATGGAATAGGAATCGTGGGAAATGCCGGTAATTATTTTCTAATAGATAAAACGGGGCAAATCTTAACCAAAGAAGGATTTCAAAATATTTGTAGAACAGCAGACGACCACTTCATCGTAGAAAAATCGGGGAAAGTGGGCTTAATTTCATCTTCTGGTAAAGAGTTGTTGCCTTTAGAATTCGAATCATTAATTCGCGAAAAGAAAGATCTTATCATCGCCAAAAAGGACGGGAAAACAGGATTGATAAATGACCAGGGTGTAGCGCTTTTGCCACTTGCTTATGAAAACATTCTGATTGATCTGGAAAACGATCAAATCTTTACTAAAAATCTTTATGAACCAGTGATCGTCGTAATTCCTGAAACTGGTAAGAAAAAGAAAAAAGGGGCCTAAGCCCCTTTTTCTATTTTTTGTCTGATTTCCCTTTGCTGGAATCCTTCGAATCGACATCCGAATTTGCTATTGAATCCCGCATCGAAGTATCGGATTTAATGTTTTCCATTCGATAATAATCCATTACGCCTAGCTTTCCTGTACGAAATGCTTCTGCTAATGCTCTTGGCACTTCTGCCTCCGCCTCAATTACCTTTGCACGCATTTCGACGTTTTTAGCTTTCATTTCTTGTTCAAGAGCAACAGCCATTGCTCGTCTTTCTTCAGCTTTTGCTTCCGCAACTTTGAGATCGGCAGAAGCCTGATCGATCTGTAGTTTTGCACCGATGTTTGTCCCTACGTCGATATCAGCAATATCTATGGATAAAATCTCAAATGCAGTACCAGCATCCAAACCACGTTGCAGAACCAACTTTGAGATTTTGTCCGGATTTTCTAATACGCTCTTATGATTTGCTGCTGAACCAATAGAAGTAACGATTCCTTCACCCACTCGAGCAAGAATGGTCTCTTCACCTGCACCACCGACTAGCTGAGCAATGTTTGCCCGAACAGTTACCCGAGCTTTTGCAATCAATTGAATCCCGTCAGCAGCAACTGCAGCAACATTTGGAGTATTGATCACCTTCGGATTTACTGAAATCTGTACCGCTTCAAACACGTCTCTTCCTGCCAAATCGATTGCAGTTGCTTGCTTGAAACTCAGTGTAATGTTTGCTTTATCTGCTGAAATTAGCGCCCTTATTACGTTTGGCACATTTCCGCCTGCTAGGTAGTGCGTTTCCAGATCATTGGTAGTCAATTCTAAACCGGCTTTCGTAGCAGTAATTAAAGAGTTCACAATGACACTTGGCGGAACTTTTCGAATTCTCATTCCTACAAGTTCCAAAAGTCCTACTCTGACATTTGAGAATTGTGCAGTAATCCAGAGGTTAACTGGAACGAAGTAAAGAAAAATAAAGAGGAGAACTATCCCCGCAAATGCGGCAAATAGAATGAAAGTTGAACTTGATAAATCCATGGTTATTTTACTATTATTTTATTGTTTTCAATTTTAATTATTGTGATTTCTGAATCTACACCAATAAATCCGCCTTCAGATTTTATTTCGACAATTTGATCTCCAAAAATCCCTTTGCCAAATGGTTTCAAGTCTGAAAGTGCTTTTCCAGGCATTCCGATTTGAAACCCATCAGTTCGGCCATCAAATGTGCCACCTTTTATGGATGACTTGAGCGAAAATTTGTTCCAAAGTCCCGAATTAAACCCATAGATAAAGGCTGCCAAATTTAATACTGCAGCAATAGCGGTAATCCACCAAGCAGTTTGTGGCTCAAAACTCAAGAAAGCATAGATTATACCTGAAAGGCTCACTAATAATCCAAAGGCTCCAACAATCGTAGTCCCAGGAATAAATAGAATCTCCGCTAGCAAAAGGATTAATCCAATAATCAGCAAACTGCAAAGGACAAGAATAGTCATAGACACGATTGTTCTGTTTTTTACTAAAATACGAGTTTTAATTAAGGGCTGACCAACTCCTAACAAAAAAGCCTGAAAAATTCAGGCTTTCTTTTTTAATAGGATTTTGCAAAAAGGACTCGTCCTTCGGAAGGAAGACCCGTCAAGATGCATTTACCACTTTCTTCTTTTCGATTTAAAGGAATACAACGAATTGTTGCTTTCGTCAGATCTTTAATTTTTTCCTCAGTTTCTGCAGTTCCATCCCAATGGGCAGATAAGAACCCTCCTTTTTGATTAAGAACCTCTTTAAATTCCTCCCAAGAATTTACCTCAGTAGTCATTTCTCCTTTGAATTGGCTTGCTTTCGTGTAGATATAGGTTTGAATCTCATCCAAAAGCGCAGCGATTTTTTGTTCAATTGGCAGAGAAGAAAGTTCAAATTGCTCTTTGGTCAAAGTATCCCTTCTTGCGATCTCAATTGTCCCATTTTCTAAATCCCTCGGACCAACTGCTATTCGAACAGGAACTCCTTTTAGTTCATATTCTGCGAATTTCCATCCCGGTTTTTGAGTGTCTCGATCATCGAATTTTACAGATATCCCAGCAGCTCGAAGGGATTTCATTAATTCTTTAGCCTTAACAGAAACCGCCTCTAATTCCTCGTCTGACCTGTAAATTGGAACAATAACCACTTGAAATGGCGCCAACTTTGGTGGAAGCACTAATCCATTGTCATCGGAATGCGCCATGATCAAAGCCCCCATCAATCGCGTGCTCACTCCCCAAGAAGTGCCCCATACATAATCTAGCCCACCTTCTTTGGTTGCAAATTTCACCTCAAAAGCTTTGGCGAAATTTTGACCTAAGAAATGGGAGGTTCCAGCCTGTAATGCTTTTCCATCCTGCATCATGGCTTCAATACACAAAGTATCATCAGCACCTGCGAATCGTTCACTTGCAGTCTTTCTACCACGAACAACAGGCAAAGCCATAAACTCCTCTGCAAACTGGGCATATATTTCCATCATTTGAAGTGTCTCTGCTTCTGCTTCCGATTTGGTAGCATGAGCAGTATGACCTTCTTGCCATAAAAATTCAGCTGTTCGGAGAAATAATCTTGTCCGCATTTCCCAGCGGACCACATTTGCCCACTGATTTATTAAAAGAGGAAGATCACGGTAGGATTGAACCCAATTTTTGTAGGTGCTCCAAATAACTGTTTCAGATGTCGGTCGGACAATTAATTCTTCTTCCAATTTCGCTTCTGGATCCACAATAACTCCGCTTCCATCTTCCGCATTTTTTAGTCTGTAATGGGTCACAACAGCGCATTCTTTCGCAAAACCTTCTACGTGGCTGGCTTCTTTACTTAAGTAAGATTTAGGGATAAAAAGCGGGAAATATGCATTTACGTGACCAGTTTCTTTAAACATCCGATCAAGCTCTGCCTGCATTTTCTCCCAGATGGAATACCCATAAGGTTTGATCACCATACAACCTCTGACAGCAGAATTTTCTGCTAGGTCTGCTCGTTTTACTAATTCATTATACCAGAGCGAATAATCTTCACTCCGTTTAGGTAGTCCTTTACTCATTATTGTTGATTCAGATACAGATTGTTCTTATTTTTGTTAACTTAAGCAAGGCAAATATAACCCAAAAACTATAACCCTTGACCGATGAGTTCGTATAACAGGGTAACAAATTCAACTTCAATTATGAAGAAATATCCAATTTCAATCCTATCCTTTATCCTAGTAGGTTTTGGTTTGGTCTCATGTAGTTCAAATAAAATTGCACTAGATGGCTCCCAAGACAATCTTTATTTCATGGCTTCTGATGAAAAAATTGCTACTCAGTTTGCTGTGCAAAATAACAATCCAGGGCAATTTGAATCTTTATCAGCCTTGAATACTACTGGATATGAGCAAGAAAATTTCAGTTCCAGGAATGTAAATCCTGACTACATCGCCAGGTATCAAACAGATACATCAGAGGAGAGCGAGGGTGTGGTTTATTTTGATGAGACCTTGGATGAAAATGGCCAAGCTCAAGGAGATATAAATGCCTACAACAATTTTAGAGTTGCAGGTTCAGGATCTAATTCCATGTATAACCCTGCTATATCATTCAATATGGGAATGATGTACGGAATGGGAATGATGAATCCATGGATGAGTCCATGGGGAATGAATGGTTTTTATGACCCATTTTATAATCCATATTATGGTGGATGGGGTTACAGACCAGGATTTAGCATGTCAATCGGCATAGGATTTGGATTTGGCGGATATAACCCATTCTATCCAAGCTTTGGTTTCGGTATGCCTATTTATGGTGGTTATCCAGGATATGGTTACCCTATTTACCCAACAAGACCTATTTATGTATTGCCAGGTGGAGAGTATGGAGATCGTAGAGTCGTAAGTGGCTCAAGACCTACGCGAGGTTCATCCTTATCAAACTCTGGATTGAATCCTTCTAACGCAGCTATTCAGCCTAGCACTGCTCGGGCACAAGCAAGACAAGATGTACTTAATTCAAGATCTAATGGAAGATCTGGGGTGGTCAATTCAGGAAACAATGCTCGAGTTAGTTCAAGAGATTTTGGAACAAGCCAAAATGATTACTATGGAAGTTCAAGATCAAGAGCAGATGTGAATAGATCTTCAAGAAATTCAGCATCACCTGCTATGAATAGATCATTAGATAGAACTAGCAGCGCCTTGCCTTCAGCAAGACCATCAGCTATGCCATCCAATTCCAGAACTTATTCAGGACCATCTAGAAGTGATATCAATAGATCATCTAATTCTTATGGCACAAATAGTAGATCAGCCAGCCCTTCTTATAACAGAAGTTCTAGTCCAAGTAGAAGCGGATATTCAGGTTATACGAATGGAGGTACAAATTCAAGAACATATAGCACACCGAGCAGATCATCTTCTCCATCCACCTATAGCTCTCCAAGTAGAGGTAGTTCGGGCGGAGGAATGAGCACAGGCGGTGGCGCATCAAGAAGTAGTGGAGGAAGCAGTGGAGCAAGCTCCGGAGGCACAAGAGGAGGAAGGGGGAATTAATTCCCCTTTTTTTTTGAAAGAATTATATCCTAAACTTTGCAGTATTCCGTTTGTTAAAACACACTAAACTATTTCCTAAATGAGATCATCATTCTTGGTAGTCTTTTTCCTTATATCTATTACTTCAGGATTTTCTCAAAGTGGATATTTTGAAGATGCGTATCGTTTTAGTCAAAATATCCCCTCAGGTTCTGCACGAATTATGGCAATCGGAGGGACACAATGGTCCCTTGGCGGCGACGTTTCCAACATCGCCGGGAATCCTGCAGGTCTTGGGTTCTTCAGAAACTCAGAAGTAAGTGCCACTTTGGGAATAACCGATTGGGGAGTCAAAACAAATTTCCTAGGGCAAAACAAAAGTTACAATACCTCAAATTTCTCGTTACCAAACATCAGTGTCGTTTTAGGAAGTCAAAAAGGCCCATATAATAGCGGAGTATTTAAGGGAGGAGGATTTGGAATCAGTATACAGCGAATTGCAAACTTTAATACGCAATACGGATATTTCTCAGATGAATTAGGAGAGACCTCTATTATAGACTTCTATCTCCAAGATGCTTTCGGTATTCCCGAAAGTCAGATTGAGTCTTTTGGACTTACAGGCCTTGCTTATTTAACCTACCAAATCAACCCTGTCGCTTTCGACCCAGAAGGGAATCCTATTCCGAATCCTGACACCTATGATTCATTTATTTTAGGGCTACCATTTCAAGATGAAAATATCACACAAGAAGGTACTGCTAGCCAAATCACTTTTGCCTATGGCGCAAATTTCAACCACAAGGTTTTTGTTGGTGCTTCTTTAGGAGTTCGATCAATCAATTTTAATTCGTTTAAGACTTATAATGAAGAGTTCATTGATGACCCTTTGATCAATTCCTCACTGAAAGAAAATCTGTATGTCAATGGAACAGGCGTCAATGTGAATCTTGGACTTATTTATAAACCAATTGATTATTTAAATCTTGGGTTCAACTTCCAAAGTCCAACCTGGTTTGCTATGGATGAGCAATACGATGCTTCTCTTCTTTCTAACTATGACAACTATTATTTCGAAGAAGAAGATATTTTCCTCGGAAGATTAGAGGAGTTTACTGACGTATTTTTGAATAGATATAATTTAAATACCCCTCTAAAACTGGGTGCAGGAGCTTCTTTTTTTATTGGAAAAAAAGGATTCATATCTGCTGATGTAGATTGGGTTGATTATTCTGCAGCTTCATTAAGCACCAGAGATTTCAATATTGGGCCAGACAATGAAGCCATCAAAAGCACATATACTAGCACTATCAATTTCAGACTAGGTGGTGAAGCCAAATTAGGCCAATTTAGTTTAAGAGGTGGATATGGACTTTATGGAGACCCAATAGCAAATTCAGATTACGATCGGAGTACGCAACAAATTTCAGGTGGCTTTGGCTACCGGATAAAAAATTTCTCCATCGATTTAGCTGTAGTGAATCAAAGCCTAAGTACACTCTATAGAAGCTACCAAGTTTTGGATAATGCCGGCAACAATATCGGCCCAATCACAGAAGTTAAAAATTCAATAACGAGCGGATACCTGACTTTTAGTTTTGGCTTTTAATTAAGTTAATCAACTCAGAGATTAATAACTCAGCGGAAAAATCTTCTCCGCTGAGTTTTATTTTTGCTTGACTGTAAAAGTAATCACGCTCTATTAAGAGGCTCTTTAATTTCAAAATGATTTCACCTTGGTCTAAGCCTGAAAACATTGGCCGATTTTGAACTCTAGAAGCTCCCAACCTTCCTGATATTTCATCTAATGGGACATCTAGGTAAACTGAGATTGATTTTTCATTGATGAGCTCCATGTTTCCATTGAAACAAGGACAGCCTCCACCCGAGGCTAAAACAAATGATTCTTCCCGACCCAAGGCCCAATCAAGCGTGTCAGTTTCCCAATTTCGGAATTGTCCTTCTCCCAGATTATTAAAAATATCCGGAATTTTCATTTGATGTTTTTCCTCTATAAGCTGGTCTAAATCGTAAAAAGGAAAATTCAGTACAGAACTCAAATACCTTCCAAAGGTACTTTTCCCTGATCCAGGGAGTCCTACTAAAACTACCTTTAATGGATTGCTCATTTCATGTAGATATCCAAAACTGCATTTGCGTCTGGCGTATTATTATGATGGAATTTAGCCAAGACTACACCATCCTTTAAAAACATAAATCCAGGATTTGACCTGATTATCGTCTTTACTACAGTCGCATCTGCCTGCAAGCCTAAAATATTCCATCCTCTACCTTTCATAAATGACGAAATCTCTTCTGAAGATCCTGCCGCTACAAAAACAGGTTCGATAGGTGAACCTCCTAAATCTGAAATTAATTGATCGATTTCTTCCAAATGAGCATCGCTCATTTTTCTCATATTGCTCACCAAAATCAAGGCTTTATTCCCTGTGAAAAGCTGCTCAGAAAAGTCACCCTCGTCATTCCAAACGGCAAAATCTGATATTTTCGGTAAGGCTTCAGGATTTTTCAAATTCATCTCCACAAACTCCAAACTCTCATCACTTGGATACTGATCAAAACTCAGCAGTTCTCCATTTTTCTTCATCACGTAAGTATATTCCAATGGAGAAGAAGGGAGCATATTTTTGGGAATATCTACCCCTACTTTATAAGCTCTGAAATCAATAAACGGCAAGTTTCTAATGGCCACTATGGATAGAATAAATGAAACAACTACACAGCTAACCGTAACGATTCTTGCCCATTTGGGGGAAGTCTTGGGAAGGTCCATTTGGAAAAGGAACAAAATGGAAATCAGCACCAACAGGATTAAATCTTTATAGAAGGATTGCCAAGGAGTCAGTTTGATTGCATCGCCGAAACAACCACAATCCGTTACTTTATTAAAATAGGCGGAATAAAACGTTAGAAATGTGAAAAACAAAATCATTAAGGCAAGAGCCCAAACCGTAAATCTGCTTTTCACACCCAAAATAAGCATCACACCCAACACCACTTCAACTACCACTAAGAACACCGCAAGCTCAAGAGCAAACGGCTCAAAAAAGGCAAAAAACCCAGCAATATCATTTGAGAACACATCAAAATACTCCTCCAACTTGATGGATGTCCCAACTGGGTCATTCACTTTTATTAGACCTGAAAAAATAAATAAGCCTCCTACTAGAATTCGGATGACCCATAGAAATCCATCTTTAATCATGGTAATTGAGTTTAATTAAACAAAATACAGCATAGTTTATCATGTCCTGATAATTGGCTTCAATACCCTCAGAAACCAAAGTATGACCTTCATTATCTTCAATTTGCTTCACCCTAAGCAACTTCATCAAGATAATATCAGTCATCGAACTGACTCTCATTTCTCTCCAAGCCTCACCATAGTCGTGGTTTTTATTTTCTAAAAGACTGCGCGTTTCATTCGCCCAACGATCATATTCAGGTTCTAAATCTTCAAAAGGGATCTCCATTCGCTCATCCTTGTTAAAGCTAATTTGAAGAAGGGCGATTAAACAATAATTGATGATCCCCACAAATTCATCCACGATCGGATCCCCAACCTTCTGGCTTCCTTTTTCCTGAATTGAACGAATCCGCTGGGCTTTGATAAAAATTTGATCTGTTATCGATGAAAGTCGTAAAATTCTCCAAGCTGTACCATAATCTATGGTCTTCTTTCGGAAAAGTTCTTTACATCGGCTGATAACTTGCTTATATTCGTTACTCGTTTGATTCTCCAAAGTGTTCTATTTTTATGATTCCCGTTAAGGATTCTTCGATTGTCGAAGATAAATTATTTCCTCAAAAATATACATTTCAAATCAATGGTCGGTTGATTACTTGGGATAGACCTCAAGTTATGGGTATAGTTAACCTAACTCCCGATTCATTTTTTGAAGGCAGTAGGACTAACGCCTCTCTTGATGTTGCCAAAATTTTGATATCAAAGCACATTGAAGAAGGTGCAGAGATACTTGATCTTGGGGGGTATAGCTCCAGACCAGGGGCAGATGAAGTGACCATTGCTGAGGAGCTAGATCGTGTAATTCCTGTCGTTAGCTGGGTTTCAAAGAATTTTCCCGAGGTTCTGATATCTGTGGATACATTTCGTAGCCAAGTTGCTGCACAAGCACTTGAGGCGGGTGCACATTTAGTGAATGATATTTCCTCAGGTGACCTGGATCCAGAAATGTTGCCACTTATTGGGAGAATGAATGTTCCCTACATCGCAATGCACATGCGCGGGAATCCTAAAACGATGCAGCAAAACACAGATTACAGGAATGTAATGGAAGAAATACTGCACTATTTTGCTAAAAAACAGGAAGAATTTAAAAAGTTTGGCATCAAAGATGTAATTATTGATCCTGGTTTTGGATTCGCAAAGACTATTCAACAAAATTTTTGGATATTGAAGAATCTTCGGCAGTTCAACATCTTTCCTTATCCACTTTTGGTGGGTGTTTCAAGGAAATCAATGATCTATCGAACTTTAAAAATAGAGCCCTCAGAAGCTTTAAATGGATCTACTGCACTCCATATGCATGCGCTTTCGCATGGTGCAAACATCCTTAGAGTTCACGACGTTAAAGAAGCAAAACAAACAATAGAATTATATAACAATTTATACCCAAACTCTTGATCTTACTTTTTAAAATTGGTTTTCTAGAAGTCTCCATCGTGAATATGGTAGACATCGCCTTGGTAGCTGCACTATTATATCAAGTGTATAAGCTATTGAGAGGAAGTGTGGCCATTAAGATCTTCTTGGGATTCCTTTCCATCTACCTAATTTACCTACTTGTAAGAGCGCTTCAAATGGAATTACTTTCTTCCATTTTAGGTCAGTTTATGGGAGTAGGTGTGATCGCCGCGATAATTATTTTCGCTCCTGAAATCCGAAAATTCCTGCTGATCATAGGTCGTTCCTCCTTTCTTTCTAGTGACAATATCTGGAAGGATTTATTTTTCTTTTGGAGAAAAAGAGACAGCTCATTTAATATCAGTCCAATCATTGATGCCTCAAAAACCTTGGCAGGAAGTAATACAGGCGCATTAATTGTACTTTCAAAAAGCACCGAATTAAAATTCTATGCAGAAAGCGGCGACATCCTGGATGCTGAACTTTCCAAAAGATTATTGATCTCGATATTTAATAAATACAGCCCGCTTCACGATGGCGCAGTGATTATTCATAATGGAAAAATCAAGGCCGCCAGATGTATTCTTCCTGTAACTGAACGTGAAGTCCCTGCCCAATTTGGTTTGCGTCACAGAGCTGCGATAGGTATGTCAGAAGCAACAGACGCCATCGTTTTGGTGGTTTCTGAAGAAACTGGTCAGCTATCCATGACCAAGAATGGCAAGATTTTACACAATATGTCTTTTCAAGAAATTCGTGAAACCATCAACGAATACCTCAACAACGAGGATGTGGACGATCGATTTGAAGATATTCAGGAATATCAATTCCAGAAAAAACGTAAACTGGAAATACCAACGAAGGCCTCTTAAGTCAACTGAATAAAAATAAAAAAGCCAGCAAAAGCTGGCTTTTTTATTGAGTCCTATTTTTTAAATAATCTCCAGTTCTTTTCCGACAGCAATAAATGCCTCAATAGCTTGATCTAAATGTGCACGTTCATGTCCCGCAGAGATTTGAACCCGGATCCTTGCCTGGCCTTTTGGTACAACCGGATAATAAAAACCAATCACATAAATCCCTCTTTCAAGGAGCTTCTCTGCCATTTTTTGAGACAAAACCGCATCATAAAGCATTACAGGTACAATCGGATGTGTTCCAGGCTTAATATCAAATCCAGCTGCATTCATTTTTTCTCGGAAGTAGGTAGTATTCGCTTCCAACTTATCACGAAGTTCGGTCGTCTCCGACAATAAATCTAGAACCGCTATCGAAGCACCAGTGATTGATGGAGCCAGTGTATTTGAAAATAAATACGGCCTAGAACGCTGACGGAGTAAAGAAATG